>NZ_JBAKHO010000051.1:0-38118 GCF_036902735.1 Micromonospora lacuserhaii
GGCAGGACAACCGACAAGGAGGTCGATGATGTCCACCGTCACGAAGTTCAGGGTCGGCGGCGAGCGCGGCGGCGGCCGGCGCGGCCAGCCACAGCCCGAGCCCGAGCCGGCCCACGCCCAACGCCTCCCGGACCGGTACGGCGTGGGTGTCCAGTTGGGCGAGGACGCCGGTGAGGTCTTCGGCGGGGTGCACGTTGGTGCAGTATCCGAGGTGGACGGTGCTGCCGTCGGCGTGGGTGAGGCGCATCAGCTGCCGCCGCGCAGGATCGAGTTGCCCTCGAACGTGCCGACCTGCGGGTCCAGGTCGGTCGGGTCGAGCTTGCCGGACTGGCCGTAGAACTCCACCGGGTTGCGCCAGAGCACCCGGTCGACGTCGTCGTCGGTGAAGCCGGCCAGCAGCATCGCCTCCCCGGTGGCCCGGGTGAGCAGCGGGTCGGACCGCCCCCAGTCGGCGGCGGAGTTGACCAGCATCCGTTCGGTCCCGTACGCCTTGAGCAGCTCCACCATCCGCGGCGGCGACATCTTGGTGTCCGGGTAGATGGAGAAGCCCAGCCAGCAGCCGGTGTCGCGGACCAGCTTCACGGTGACCTCGTTGAGGTGGTCGAGCACCACCCGCCCGGGCTCGATGCCTGACTCGGCGACCACGGCGAGGCTGCGCTCGACGCCGCGCGCCTTGTCCCGGTGCGGGGTGTGCACCAGCGCCGGCAGGTCGTGCGCGACGGCCAGGGCGAGCTGGGCGGCGAAGGCCGCGTCCTCCTCGGGGGTCATCGAGTCGTAGCCGATCTCGCCGACCGCCACCACCGCGTCCTTGTCGAGGTAGCGGGGCAGCAGGTCGAGCACCGGGCGGCAGCGCGGATCGTTGGCCTCCTTCGGGTTCAGCGCCACCGTGGCGTGGTGCCGGACGCCGAACTGCCCGGCCCGGAACGGCTCCCAGCCGATCAGCGAGTCGAAGTAGTCGGCGAAGGAGGCGGCGCTGGTGCGTGGCTGGCCGAGCCAGAACGCGGGTTCGACGACCGCGCGGACACCGGCGGCGGCCATCCGCTCGTAGTCGTCGGTGGTCCGCGACGTCATGTGGATGTGCGGGTCGAAGATGCGCATTCACGCCTCCCTGACGGTGAGCCGGTCGAGCAGGTCGGTGGCGTCGGCGGGCAGTTGCCGGCCGGCGGCGTGCCGTTCCGCGGCGAGCGCGGCGAGCATCGCCGCCAGCTCGCCGTCGGCGCGGGTGTCCAGGTCGGCCACGGCGACCAGCGGAACGCCGACGAAGACGCACTTGAGCACCGCCTGCCGCCATGCGGCGTCGTCCAGGTGCCGGGCGTACGGGCCGAGCGCCGCGGCGACGAGCCGGGTGTCGTTGGTGCGGATCGCGTCGTGCAGCAGCGGCAAACCGGCCGCGCCGATCGGCAGCAGCGGCAGCGCCTTGAGCACCGCCCGCCGTTCGGCGGCGTCACCGTGCCGGTAGAGCGCCTCGGCGTGGGTCGCGTGGTCGGCGGGGAGCGCGGCGAGCAGCAGCGCCCGGGCCGCCTCGTCGGCGGTCCAGCCCGGCGCGCCGGGCAGCGCGCCCCGGCCGCAGCGCCGGCCGGCGGCCGGGAAGCACAGGGCGATCGTCGAGGGCTCGACCGCGACCCGGCGCAGCGCCGTGTCCAGCCAGTCGGGATCGGGTACGCCCTCCAGCGCGGCCCGCAGTCGATCCGGTGTCATCCGTCTCTCCTCCCCTGGTGCTGGTCGGCTGATGGTCAGGCCACCCCGGTCGTCCGGTCGGTGCGGGCGGACTGCGCGGCGGCGCGCAGGAAGTCCAGCGACCGGGCGGCGACGGTGGGCGCCGCGTGCGAGTGCCGGGGCAGCTCCACCGCGACCAGTCCCCGGTATCCGGCGTCCGCGAGGGCGCGCAGTACCGGCGGGAAGTCGATCTCGCCGGTGCCGAACTCCAGGTGCTCGTGCACGCCCCGGCGCATGTCGTCGATCTGCACGTTGACCAGGTGCGCGGCCACCTCGTGGACGCAGTCCGGCACCGGCCGGGGCTCCAGGCAGCGGCAGTGTCCGATGTCGAGGGTGATGCCGAAGCGGGCCGGCTCACCGAGGGCGCGGCGCAGCCGCCACCAGCCGGCGATGTCCTCGACCAGCATCCCCGGCTCCGGCTCGAAGCCGAGCGGCACGCCGGCCCGGTCAGCGGCGTCGGCCACCGTCGCGCAGCCGGCGACCAGCCGGTCCCAGGCGGTCGTGGGCGCGACGCCGTCGGGGCGTACGCCGGCCCAGTAGCTGACCGCCTCCGCGCCGAGGTCCGCGCCGATCCGGACGGCCCGGGTCAGGAAGTCGATCCGCCGGGACGGGTCGTCGTGCAGCAGCGTGGGCACGTGCTTGTGCCAGGGGTCGAGCAGGTAGCGGGCGCCGGTCTCGACCACCACGGCGAGCCCGAGGGAGTCGAGCCGGCGGGCGACCTCGGCCACCCTTCGGGCCAGCCCGGGCGCGTACGGGTCGAGGTGGTCGTGGTCGAGGGTGAGCGCGACGCCCCGGTAGCCCAGCCCGGCGATGACGGCGAGGGCGTCGTCCAGCCGGTGGTTGGCGAAGCCGTTGGTGCCGTAGCCGAAGCGGAGCGGGGCGGTCATGTCGGCGAGACCTTCCGGGCCAGCCGGCGACCCAGCGGCGCGGCGGCGGCGACGGCCAGGCCGAGCAGCCCGGCGCCGGCCCGCGCGGTGAGCGCGCCCTGCAACGCGGGCAGGCCGGTGATCCCCGCCCCGACGGCCGCCCGGACCCGGCCGGCGGAGGGGTCGGCGACCACCCGGGCCTGCGCGCCGCCGTACCGGGCGACGTACGCGCCGGCGAGCGCGACCGGCAGCACGGCGGCCGGGCGGGACGCGGCGGCGGCGAGCGCGACCAGGGCGGTGCCGGCGAGGGTACGCCGGGGCAGCGCGGCATCGGCCCCGGTGACCTCGCGGCGGGAGAGCGCGGTGACCGTCCAGGTGTGCGCGGCGACGGTGAGCGCGGCGGGCACCGCCCGGGCCGGCCGGCCGCCGCTGGCGCCGAGCAGCACGTCCAGCCCCCGGCAGGCGGCCATCACGGCCGGCCCGGCGGCGGTGTTCTTCGCGACCAGGTCGTACCCCCAGATGGTGGCGGCGAGCGGCAGCGCGACGGCGGTGGCGCGGCGACCGCCCGCGGCGGCGGCCAGGCCCAGGCCGGCGGCGGTGAGCCCGGCGGCGAGGCCGACCGCGGCGGCCGGGGTGACCCGACCACTGGGGATCGGCCGCTCCGGCCGTTCGACCGCGTCGAGCCGGCGGTCGGCCCAGTCGTTGGCGGCCATCCCGGCCCAGTAGAGCAGCACCGAGGCGCCGGCCAGGCCGGCGGTACGCGGGCCGAGCGCCCGGGCCGCGGCGGCCCCGGCGACCACGTCCCCCGGTACGGAGAGCGCGGCCGGCGCCCGGACCAGCTCGGCCAGGTCGGCGAGAGTGCTCACGGCGCCACCCCCGCGTGCAGCCGGGTGGTGAAGTCGACCAGCCGCTGCCACTGCTCGCCGAGCGAGTGGGTGGGCGCGCCGAGCGGGTCCTTGAAGAAGAACGCCAGGTCGGTCAGGGGACCCACCGCGCCGGCGGCGTGTGCGGCGGCGGTGAGCCGGGCCAGGTCCAGCACGAGCGGCGCGGCCAGCGCGGAGTCGCAGCCGTGCCAGGTGAACTCCATCCGCATCCCGGTGCCGAGGAAGCCGGCGAAGGTGATCAGATCCCAGGCGGTCTTGAAGTCGCCCAGTTCCTCGACGTACTCGATCCGGGTGCCGCCCTGCGGCAGGTAGCCGAGCGTCTCGCCGAGCACCCGCTGCTTGCTGCTCACCTTCGCCGCGTTGGCGGCCGGGTCGGCGAGGGTGGCGCCGTCGCCGCCGCCGAGCAGGTTCACCCCGGACCAGGAGCGCACGGCCAGGTGCCGCATCGCGAACATCGGGGCGAGCACCGACTTGACCAGGGTCTCCCCGGTCTTGCCGTCGTGCCCGGCGTACGGCAGGCCGCGCGCGAGGGCGAGCGCCGCCAGCGCGGGCAGCCGCAGCCCGGTGGACGGGGTGAAGTCGACGTACGGGCAGCCCGCCTCGAGCGCCGCGTACGCGTAGAGCGAGCTGGGCGGCAGCACCTCGTCCGGGCCGGCGAGCGCGGCGGCCAGGGCCGCCGGGTCGGCGTGCCCGGGGTGCGGGCGGGCGGCCGGTTCGGTGGCGGAGACGTTGACCACCACCACCCGGTCCAGCCGGTGCCGGGCCCGAAAGGCGGTGAGGTCGGCGCTGACGGTGGCGGCCCGGTCGGCCTGGCTGCCGCCGGTGGGGGCGGGACGCAGGTCCTCCTCGACGGCGGCGAGGTCGGCGGCGAGCGCGACGGCCAGCCGGGCGGGCAGCACCCCCGCGTCGGCCAGCGTCTCGGCCCGCTTGGTGAGCGGGGTGGCGGCCACGTCGTGGCCGCCGAGGACGAGGTCGGCGAAGGCCGGCAGCGCGGGACCGCGCAGCGCGGGCAGCTCGGTGACGCAGCCGGTCGGACCGGTCAGCCCGGCCCGCAGGGCGAGCGCTCCGACGATGCCGGTGGTCGCGACCGAGCCGCGCGCTCCCACCAGCCAGACACCCGTACGCATGGTGCTCCTTCCGATGGGGTTGGCCCCGTCCGCCCCGGTGCCCGGGTTGACGCCGGACCCGGCGCCGGCGTCGGCGGCGCCGACGCCGGACCGACCTGCCGACCACAGTGGACGGACGGGGCTGGCAGGCAGGGTCGGTCGGCGTCTCGGCCCTGCCTCCCCCGCATCCGACCGGCGGCGACGGCCCCCGATCGGCGGTTCGGTCGGTGACCGGTCACCCACCCCGGCCACCTCGGCTGGTCACGGTCCTCCGGCGCGACCGGGGAATCCCGGTCCGGCCGCACCGGACGACCGTCGTACGCGTGCGCCACCGGGTCGTGACGGCCCGGCCGCACGCCCTCCCGACACCGACCCCGTCCCGGCCGCGGGGCGCAACCGCGGCCGGTCCCTCGCCGGTCGACGGCGGGAGGTGGCCTGTCAGACGGCGAGCGCGGCCAGGGCCGGCTCCACCTCGGTCCACCGGGAGCCCAGCTCCGCCGACCGGGTCACCGCGTCCAGCACCAGCTGGACCTGCAACGCGTCGGCGAAGGACGGCGTCGGGTCGGCACCGGTGGCGACCGCCTCGACGAAGTCGCGCATCTGGTGGGTGAAGGAGTGCTCGTAGCCGATGATGTGGCCCGGCGGCCACCACGCCGACATGTACGGGTGCTCCGCCTCGGTCACCAGGATCCGGGTGAAGCCCTGCTCGGCGGCGGGCCGGGTGGCGTCGTAGAACTCCAGTTCGTTGAGGCGTTCCAGGTCGAAGACCACGGTGCCGAGCGAACCGTTGATCTCCACCCGCAGGGCGTTCTTGCGGCCGGTGGCGAACCGGCTCGCCTCGTACGTGGCCAGCGGCCCGTCCTCCAGCCGGGCGACGAAGACGGCGGCGTCGTCCACGGTGACCGGGCCGGTCCCCGTGCCGTTGCCGTCGGCCTGGGCGGCGAGGCCGCTCGCACCGGCCGGCAACGGCCGTTCCTTCACGAAGGTCTCGGTGACCGCACTGACCCCGGTGATCCGCTGGCCGGTGACGTACTGGGTCAGGTCGATGATGTGCGCCCCGATGTCGCCGAGCGCCCCGGACCCCGCCTTGTCCCTCTGCAACCGCCAGACCAGCGGGAACTGCGGATCCACGATCCAGTCCTGCAGGTACGCCGCCCGGACGTGCCGGATCACCCCGAGCCGCCCCTCGGCGACGAGCTGCCGCATCAGGGCGACCGCGGGCACCCGGCGGTAGTTGAACCCGCACATCGACCGGACCCCGGCGGCCCGGGCGGTGGCCGCGGCGGCGGTCATCGCCCGCGCCTCGGAAACCGTGTTGGCCAGCGGCTTCTCGCAGAGCACGTGCTTGCCGGCGGCCAGCGCGGCGAGCGCGATCTCGGCGTGGCTGTCCCCCGGCGTGCAGATGTCGACCACGTCGATCTCGTCGGAGGCGACCAGGGCCCGCCAGTCGGTGGTGTACGCGTCCCAGCCGAGCCGGTCGGCCGCGTCGGCCACCTTCTGCGCGTCCCGGCCGCAGATCATCGCCATCCGGGCCCGCGCCGGCAGGTCGTACACCCGGTTCACGGTCCGCCATGCCTGCGAATGCGCGGCGCCCATGAACGCGTAGCCGACCATGCCGACCCGCAGTTCGCTGTGGTGAGTGGACAAGGTGGGTCTCCCCCCGTGTGTCAGAACCCGAGCTTGAGGTAGTTGCTCGCGTTCTCCTTGGTGATCGTCTCCGAGGCGAGCACGATCTCCTTGGGCACCTGGAGTTCCACCAGGTCGGACATGCCCTTGCCCTGGCCGATCAGGCGGGCCAGGGAGATGGCCGAGGAGGCCATCGACGGGCTGTAGGTGACGGTTGCCTTGAGCACCGTGTTGTCGGCCTGGATGTCCTCCATCGCCTTCTTTGAGCCGGCCCCGCCGACCATGAAGAACTCCTTGCGGTTGGCCTGGTTCACCGCGGCGAGGACACCGATGCCCTGGTCGTCATCGTGGTTCCAGAGCGCGTCGAGCTTCGGCAGCGCCTGGAACAGTCCGGTCGCGGCCTGCTGGCCGGAGTCGGCGGTGAACTCCGCCGGCCGCCGGTTGGCCACCCGCATCCCGTTCGCCGCGAGGGTGTCGGCGAAGCCCTTGGAGCGTTCCTGGGTCAGCTCCAGCGAGTCGATGCCGGGGATCTCCCCGATCACCGGGTTGCTGACGCCCTTGGCCTTGAGCTGCGCCACGATGTAGGTGGCCGCGGCCACCCCCATGCCGTAGTTGTCGCCCTTGATCTGCAACCGGTAGGCCCGCGCGTCGGGGAAGGCCCGGTCCAGGTTGACCACCGGGATGCCGGCCTTCATCGCCTCCAGGCCGAAGGCGTTGAGCTCCTTGCCGTCGTGCGGCAGCAGCACGATCACGTCGGGCTTCTGCGCGATCAGGGTGGACAGCGCCGCCCGCTGGGCCGCCGCGTCCGCGCCGGCCTCGACCGACTTGAACTCCACGTCGGAGTACGCCTGGGCCTGCGCCTTGGCGTTGTTGGTGATGGCGGCGATCCAGCCGTGGTCGGCGGCCGGGGCGGAGAAGCCGAGGACGACCTTCTTGCCCGGCTCGTTGTTGCCGCCGGCCGCCGCGGCCTTGGTCTGCGCGGCGGTCGGCTCGGTCTCGTTGCTGGTGCAGCCGGTGAGGAGCACACCGGCGCCGACGGCGGCCCCGCCGAGGAGCAGCCGGCGGCGGGACAGGTCACGGAACTGGGTCATGACGACCTCCTGAAGTGACGGTGGTGGGGTGGAAAAGGGTGCGCGGTACCCGGCCACCGTTTCAGGGGTGGCCGCCGAGGAGCGGTAATCGGAGGGAGGGCGGCGTCCACCCGGGACGCCGCGCGCGGTCAGGAGGTGGTGGCCCGGTTGCGGCCGAGGAACTGGGTGAGGCTGCGCAACTGCACCTGCTGGACCAGGACGGCGCCGACGATGATGCCGCCCTTGACCATGTTCTGGGCCTCGGTGGAGAGGCCGTTGATGGCGAAGAGGTTGGTGATGGTGGAGAAGATCAGCACCCCGAGCAGGGAGCCGACGATGGTGCCCCGGCCGCCGCTGAGCAACGTCCCGCCGATGATCGCCGCGGCGATCGCGTCCAGCTCGTAGAGGTTGGCCATGGCCGCCTGGGCGGAGTTGGCCTGCGCGGTCAGCATGATCGCGGCGATCCCGCAGCAGAGCCCGGAGAGCGCGTAGAGCAGCAGGGTGTGCCGGCGGACGTCGATGCCGGCGAGCCGGGCCGCCTCCGGGTTGCCGCCGACGGCGACCGTACGCCGGCCGAAGGTGGTCCGGTTGAGCAGCACCCAGCCGGCGGCCACCACGGCGGCCAGGATGTAGACCAGCAGCGGGATGCCGAGCAGCTCGGTGCTGGCGATGCCGTTGATGAAGGTGTTGTCCGAGACCTGCGTCTGCTTGTCGGAGATCTCGGCGGCCAGACCGCGGGCGGCCACCATCATGGCCAGCGTCGCGATGAACGGCACCAGCCGCCCGTACGAGACGAGCAGGCCGTTGACCAGCCCGACCGCCACGCCCACGGTGAGCGCGGTGAAGATCATGCCGCCCGCGCCGTAGCTCTGGGTGGCGACCGTGGTGCACCAGACCCCGGCCAGCGCGACGATCGCGCCGACCGACAGGTCGATGCCGCCGCCGATGATCACGAAGGTCATCCCGACGGTGACCACACCCACCACCGAGGCCAGCTTGAGGATGGTCAGGGTGTTGTTCCACACCCAGTCCGGGTTGGAGTAGAGGTCCCACCGGGTCGCGGCGCCGATCACGACCAGCACCACCAGCACCCCGATCAGGCCGAGGTTGCGTTTCGCGCCCTCGCCACCGTCGCCGTGCCACCAGGAGAGCCGCCGCGGGGCGCTCTTCGCGGTGGCCGCCGCCGTCTCCGCCGGGTCGACCGGTGGGGACTGCGCCGGCAGGCCCGGCGGCCGGTCCGGTGTCGCGGTCCCGGTCGCCTCGCTCATGACTCCACCTCACTGGGCTCGCTGCGCTGGTTCATGCCGGCGCGCCTTCCATCAGGGACCCCGCCATGACGAGGTCGAGCACGGTGTTCTCGTCCAGTTCGCCGGCCGGCGCCTCGCGCACCATCCGGCCCTCGCGCATGACCAGCACCCGGTCGGCCAGGCCGAGCACCTCGGGCACCTCGCTGGAGACCAGCAGCACCCCGACACCCTGCGCGGCCAGCTCCCGGATCACCCGGTAGAGCTCCGCCCTGGCCCCCACGTCGACGCCCCGGGTCGGCTCGTCGAGCAGCAGCAGCCGGGTGTCGCCGAGCAGCCAGCGCCCGACCACCACCTTCTGCTGGTTCCCGCCGGAGAGGGTGCGGACCGGCCGGCGCACGTCGCTCGGCCGCAGCTGGAGGCGCTCGGCGATCCGCTCCGCCGCCACCCGCTCCCGCCCGGCGTCGGTGAACCCGAGGCGGGCGTACCGGCTGAAGGTGGCCAGCGTGACGTTGCGGTGGATGGGCTCGCCGAGCAGCAGCGCCTGGCTCTTGCGCTCCTCGGGGGCCATGCCCATGCCGGCCCGTACCGCCGCGCCGACACTGCCGGGTCGCAGCGCCCGGCCGGCCATCCGGACGGTGCCGCTGTCCGGGTGACGGGCGCCGAAGATGGTCTCCAGCAGCTCGGAGCGACCGGAGCCGACCAGCCCGGCGATACCGACGATCTCACCGGCCCGGACGTCGAGCGACACGTCGGCGAACTCGCCGCTGCGGCTCAGCCCCTCGACCCGGAGCAGCTCGTCGCCGCCGGCGGTGTCGTCCGGGCGGTCCGGGAAGACGTACTCCATGGCCCGGCCGGTCATCTTCGCGACCAGGTCCCGGGTCGGGGTGTCGCGGGCCGGCAGGTTCGCCGCGGTGGTCCGGCCGTCCTTGAGTACGGTCACCCGGTCGCCGATCTCGCGGATCTCCTCCATCCGGTGCGAGATGTAGATGACCGCGATGCCCTGTGCGGTGAGCTCCCGGATGATCCGGAAGAGGTTGCCCACCTCGTCGTGGGCCAGCACCGCGCTGGGTTCGTCCATGATGATCAGTCGGGCCTCGTGGGAGAGCGCCCGGGCCATGCTGACCACCTGCTTGCCGGCCGCGGGCAGGGCCCGGACCATCCGGCCCGGCGGGATCTCCCCGTGGCCGAGCCGGGACAGGATCTCCCGGGTACGGCGGGCCATCAGCCCGCGCCGGACGAAGCCGGCCCGGCGGGGCTCGTGGCCGAGGAAGGCGTTCTCCGCGACGGAGAGGTCCTCGACCAGGTCGAGTTCCTGGTAGATGGTGGCGATGCCGGCGCGCATCGCGGCCTGCGGGTTGGCGAACGCGGCCGGCTCGCCCCGCCACTCCACCCGGCCGGAGTCCGGCCGGTGCACCCCGGCGAGCACCTTGATCAGGGTGGACTTGCCGGCGCCGTTCTGCCCGAGCAGGCAGTGCACCTCGCCGGCCCGCACCTCCAACTGCACCCCGTCGAGCGCCCGTACACCGGGGAAGGTCTTGACCACGTCGGTGAGGCGCAGGACCACCTCGCCGGCGACGGCGTCGGCGGGCGGCGTGACCAGCGGCCGGCCGGCGACGAACCCGTCGGTCCCGGCGTCCGGGCCGGACTCGGTCGGCGGCCGGCCGGCGGGCTCGGTCGTCGCGGCGCCCGGGTCGGCGGGCGTCGGCGCGGTCATGACGCCTCCCCGAAGGCGATGTCGCTGGCCAGCACCGCGGCCCCGGCCACGCCGGCCCGGGGGCCCAGCTCGGAGAGGACGACCGGCAGGTTGCCGGTGGCCAGCGGCAGCGAGCGGCGGTAGACCACGCTGCGGATCTCGGCGAGCAGGATGTGGCCCAGGTGGGCCAGGCCGCCACCGATCACGATCATCGACGGGTTGGTGAAGCTGACCAGCCCGGCCAGCACCTGCCCGACCCGCCGGCCCCCGTCGCGGATCAGCTGGATGCAGGTGACGTCCCCCTCGACCGCCCCCTCCGCGACGTCGCGGGCGGTGAGCACGCCGCGGGCGGCGAGCCGCTCGGCCAGCGCCGGGGCGGTGCCGGCGCGGGCGGCGGCGGTCGCCTCGCGGGCCAGTGCGGCGCCGCTGAACACCGCCTCCAGGCAGCCGGCGTTGCCGCAGGAACACATCGGACCGTGCGCGTCGACCTGGATGTGGCCGATGTCCCCGGCGCAGCCGTCGGTGCCCCGGTAGACCTCGCCGCTGAGGTAGATCCCGCACCCTATTCCGGTGCCGATCTTGATGAAGAGGAAGTCGTCGACCGAGTGGGCCACTCCGCCGTGCCGCTCCCCGATGGCCATGATGTTCACGTCGTTGTCGACCACCGCCGGGCAGCCGTGTTCCCGGGTCAGCAGCTCGCGCACCGGGAACCGGTCCCAGCCGGGCATGATCGGTGGCGAGACCGGCACGCCGTCGCGGAAGCTCACCGGCCCGGGCACCCCGATGCCCACCGCGTCCAGCTTCTCGTACGCCCCGTCGACCTTGGCCTTGTGCAGCAGGTCGTTGACCCGGTGCAGGATGGCCTTGGGCCCGGAGCGGATGTCGGCGGCCTCCGCGTACGCGGCGATCGGCTCCAACCGGCCGTTGACCACCTCGACGTCGATCGAGCTGGCGCCCAGGTCGACGGCGGCGAAGCGGAGCCGGGGGTCCAGCTCGACCAGGGTGGAGCGGCGCCCGCCCCGGGAGGCCGCGAGCCCCGCCTCGGCGACCATGCCGAGGGCGACCAGCCGGTCGAGCTCGGCCAGGAGTCGCGGGCGCGGCATCTGCAACCGGTCGCCCAGCTCCGCCCGGGACGCGGGGCCCTCATCGCGCAGCAGCCGCAGCAGCCGCAGGTGCAGGGGGTCTGCCGTCCGCACGGGACTCACCTCCGCATCGGGGTTCACATCGCCGTGACGTCGATGTGTTGTGTCCGACACAGTAGGAGACTTCCGCGCCGCGTGTCCATAGCTTCGGTCGATCTGTCACCAACTTTTGTCCGATCAAACAAAAGCAAGTAGTTGATCAAGGAAAGCTGGCTGGTCGCGCGACCCCTGGCCGCTCCTGGATGGACGGCGCGGCCCGGACACGACTCCGCCCCGCCGCGCGGTACGCGACGGGGCGGACGAGGCGAACAGGGCCGGGCGGTCAGCGACCGCGGGCGTTGCGCTTCTTCTTGAGCTTGCGGTCGTCGCGCAGCTCCACGTACGGCTCCTCATCCGGGTTGTGGCCGGCCGAGATGGCCCGGCTGCGCTCCAGCTCCGCGTCGAACTCGGCGCCCAGCAGGATCGCGACGTTGCTCAGCCAGAGCCAGACCAGGAAGATGATCACGCCGGCCAGCGCGCCGTACGTCTTGTTGTACGACCCGAAGTTGCTGACGTAGAAGGCGAACAGGCCGGAGATCACCAACCAGATCACCACCGCCAGCACGCCACCCGGGCTGACCCAGCGAAAACCGCCGTGCCGGGCGTTGGGCGAGGCCCAGTAGAGGATCGCGAACATCAGGCTGACCAGGAGCAGCAGCACCGGCCACTTGGCGATGTTCCAGACCGTCACCGCGGTCGAGCCCAACCCGATCGCGCTGCCCACCTGCTCGGCGAAGCCGCCGGTGAAGACCACGATCACCGCGCAGGCCAGCAGCATCACGCCGATCACCGCGGTGACCCCGAGCCGGATCGGCAGGGTCTTCCAGATCGGCCGCCCCTCGGGGACGTCGTAGATGGTGTTCGAGGCGCGCATGAACGCGGCGATGTAGCCGGACGCCGACCAGAAGGCGGCGAGCACACCGACGATCGCGGCGAGGCTGGCCAATCCGCCGGACTGCCTGGCCTGATCGATCGCGCCCTCGATGATCTTCTGGATGTTGTCGTCCGGGACCGCCTGGCCGACGGTGTCCTTGACGCCCTCGGTCGCCCGCTTGCCGAGCAGGCCGAGGATGGAGATCAGCACCAGCAGACCGGGGAAGATCGACAGGACGCCGTAGTAGGTCAGCGCGGCGGCCCAGTCGGTCAGGCTGTCGTCCTGGAACTCCTTGACGGTCCGCTTCAGCGCCGCCTGCCAACTGGTGCCGGGGAGCTTGGCCGGGCTGTCCGGCCCCTCGCCCGGGCCGACCGGCCGGCTACCGGCGCCCGCGTCGTGCCGACCGCCGAACCGGTCCCGGTCGGAGCGGGTGGCGGACGCGTCCCGATCGTGCCGGGCACCGGTCGCCGTGCCGGCGCCGTCGCGGTTCCGCCCCGTGCCCGCGGATGTCTCGTCGGAGGCCATCGCTACTCCTCATGGTTCGGATGTGTCCCCCTCGTCATGCCCCGACCGAGCCAACCCTTAACCCGCTACTGGTAGAGCAGCCGGTTCATCCGGCGGGACGCGGCGGCGAGCCCGAGCGCGGTGAGCACCAGCAGGTAGGCCACGTCGAGCAGCCACCACCAGCCGGCCCCGCCCACGCAGATGCCGCGCAGCAGGTGCACCGAGCGGTAGAGCGGGCTCACCTCCACCACCCAGTGCAGCAGCGCCGGATAGGACTCGGCGGGGACGAAGGTGCCGGAGAAGAGGAAGAGGGCGAACTGCCCGGAGGCCATCAGGTCGAAGTCCTGCCAGCTGCGCATCAGGGTGGACAGCGCCATGCCGACCGCGCCGAAGGTGAACCCGACCAGCACGGCCGCCGGGAACGCGAGGAACGCCCGCCCCACGGTGGTGAGACCCATCGCCACCATCACCACCAGGAAGGCCGCCGAGTACGCCGAGCCGCGCACCATCGCCCAGCCCAGCTCGCCCAGCGCGATCTCGATCGGCCGCACCGGCGTGGCGATGATGCCGTCGTAGAGCTTGAGGTACTTCAGCTTGCCGAAGAAGTTGAAGGTGGTCTCGGCCAGCGCGCCGAACATCGCCGAGGAGGCCAGCATGGCCGGCGCGACGAACGCCGCGTACGCCACCGGCCGGCCGTCGGGCAGGGTGAACCCGTCGATCAGCTTGCCCACCCCGACGCCGATCGAGAAGAGGTAGAGCACCGGCTCGACGAAGCCGGAGAGCAGCAGCAGCCAGTAGACCGGCTTGAGCGCCGCCACGTTGCGCCCGACCACCGAGGCGGAGCGGCGGGAGGTGCCCGAGACGTCGAGCAGCCGGGACAGGACCAGAGTGACCACGAGCCCCTCCTAGACCACGAGCCGGCGGCGGAAGACCCGGACGGCGAGCAGCCAGCCGGCCGCCGCCCAGGCGGCGAGGTAGGCCAGGTGGCCGAGGACCGACCACTGCGGCGCGGTGCCCAGGGTGGCCGCCCGGCACAGGTCGACGGCGTGCCAGAGGGGCGTCGCGTACGCCAGCCAGCGCAGCGCCCCGGGCAGCGACTCGACCGGGAAGAAGATGCCGGAGAAGAGGCTCATCGGGATCACCGCGAAGCGGAACAGCATGGCCAGCCAGCTGTCGCTCGGCACCGCCGCGGCGTACGCGAAGGTCGACGCGGCGACGGCCAGGCAGAGCAGCGCCACCACCGGCAGGGTGGCCAGCGCCCAGCCCGACCGCAGCGCCCCGAACAGGGCTGTCACCAGCAGGAACGCCGCGCTGGTGGTGAGCACCCGGAACAGCACGAAGGCCAGGTGGCCGGCGAGGATGTCGCCGACCCGCAACGGCGCGGCCCCCTGCGCGAAGTAGGTCTTGATCCACTGGAAGTTGCTGAACACCGGCCAGGTCGCCTCGCCGACGGCCACCTGCAACGCGGTCGAGGCGAGCAGCCCGGGCACGATCCAGTCGAGGTAAGGCACCCCGTCGACGCCCTGGTCGACGTAGGCGCCGACGCCGAGGCCGAAGCCGAGCACGGTCAGCGTCGGCAGCAGGAAGGACGAGAACACCCCGGCCCGCCAGGTGCGTCGGTAGCCCGTCAGGTGGTGGGCCAGCACCGCCAGCGCCGGCACCCGGGGCAGCGCCGGCCGGGACCGCTGCGTCACGCTCACCGCTGACCTCCTTCTCGCTCGCCGTGCAGCACGGCCTTCCTACCGTCCGGGTACGACAGGCCGCCGGCCACCCTACGGCGTCGCGCCGGCCGCCTCCTTCGAATTCCCCGCGCCGCCACCCCGCTCAGCGCGGCACCGCGTAGTGCAGGTCGGGCAGCAGGGTCGGGTCGTCGCGACCGAGCTGGCGCAGCCGCACCGGTCCACCGCCGGGGCGGTCGAAGAGGCGGACACCCTCGCCGAGCAGGACCGGCGCGACGTGGATCAGGATGTCGTCGAGCAGCCCCCGGTCCAGGCACTGCCGGGCGGTCCGCGCCCCGAAGACCACCACGTCGCGCCCGCCGGCCGCCGCCCGGGCCCGCGCCACCGCCGCACCGACGTCCCCCGACACGCCCTGGACGTCGGGCCCGTCGATTTCCTCAGGGCGGTGGGTGAGCACCAGGAGCGGACCGTTCCACGCCCCGCCGTACGGCCGCTGGCCCATCGCCCGGCCCACGTCCCAGCTGCGTCGGCCGGCGAGGATCGCCCCGGTGGAGGCGACGACCGCGTCGGCCGCCCCGCTCACCCGGTGCCCCTGCCCGAAGAACCAGTCCATCCCGTCGCCGGGGCCGGTGATGAAACCGTCCACCGACATGGTCACGTGCCAGCGCACCAGCCCGCTGCCGCCGTCCACCATGGTCGTCTCCCTTCGCTCGGTCCTTTCCACAGGTGGACGACGCGGCGACCGGGATCTCATCGGTGCGCCCGCGGGTCAGTCGACCAGGGTGCGGCCGGGCAGGTGCAGGAAGACGTCCTCCAGGCTGCTGCGCCGCACCAGCACCGCCGCTGGGGCAAGGTCGCGGGCGCGGAGGTAGCTGACCCTTCGACGGTCGGCGTGCCCCGTCGTCCGCGAGGGCCGTTACGGTCGCTCGGCGGCGAATCTTCGCCGCTACGGGCGGCCGGCCACCCGTGTCACGAACGCACGCCAGGCGTCCGGACCGAACGCCAGCACTGGCCCGCACGGGTCCTTGGAATCGCGGACGGCCACCACGCCGGGGAGGTTGTCGGCCACCTCCACACAGGCGCCACCGCTGCCGTTGCTGCGGGTGCTCTTGCGCCACCGGGCGCCGGTCAGGTCCATGTCTCCGCCACTTCCGTCATCAGGTCGAGGGACTGCTGCTGCGATAGTGCCTCACCCCGGATTGACTCCCACACCTCGACCATCTGCCGCACGTAATCGGCGCGGTCGATCACCTGCCCGTGGCGCTGCCCCTCCAGGTAGGCGACGTCCTCCCCGGCGAGCGAGCTGGCGATCACGAAGGGGCCGTCGAGGCCAGGGTACGCACCGGCGGAGAGCGGCACGACCTGGATTCGAACCCGGGGCAGGGCCGCGCCCAGCTTCACCAGGTGTCGCAACTGCTCGCGCATCACCTCGGGCCGGCCGATCCGACGGCGCAGCACGTACTCGTCGATGACGGTGGTGAGCAGCGGCGGCCGGTCACGAGTGAGCACGGCTTGGCGATCGAGCCGCGCGGTCACCTGCTGCTCAATCTCGTCTAGGCCGAACAGCCCGGCGCCGACCAGGATGGCCCGGGCATACCCCTCGGTCTGCAGCAGGCCCGGCACGTAGAGCGGCTCGAACCAGCGCAGCGCCGTCGCCTCCGCCTCGATCCCGGTCCAGTCGCGGAACCATGGCACCACCGTCTCCCGGCTGATCCGCCGCTGGATCCGCTCGAACCGCCCGTCGGTGGCGAACACGGTGTCGCAGCGGCGCGCGAAGTCGAGGCTCGGCCGGCGCTCGCAGGTCTCGACCTTGGCCACCAATGCGCCCGAATAGCTCAGCGCCTCGGCCAACGTCGCCTGGGACATGCCGCCGGTGGCCCGGGCCAGCCGCAGCTCCTCCGCGAAGTGGTCCAGCATGGACGAGCCTTCCACGGACAGCCTCCGTACATCCTCGTACCGCTCGGGGTCACTGGGCATACGCGCTGGTCGTCGGCGCGCGGGACCTCCCACCGTAGTCGGGTCCTCAGCAGACTGTCACGCAGCGGAACCGCTCCCGGGATCGGACGGTGGGCGGAACCAGGCCGGGGGCGCTCCGGCACCACGAGGTGCCGGGCGTCCCCATCCCACCCATGACGGAGGACCACCCCGTGCGAATCAGATTCTGGCGCTGTCGGCGCCCGGCACCGCTCACCCTGCTCCCTGGGCGTACGTCCAACGAGCGCCCAGCATGGGCGAGCGCTCCGACCAAGGCCCTGCCGGTCGACGGCCCCGGACGCCCCGGGCGGCTGACCCGCGCCCAGGAATGGCGGGCCAACGGTGGCCACTGGGTGCCGACGCCGCGCCGCGGCGAGGAGGGCGTGCGCTGATGCCCCGCTACCGTCCGCACGTCGCGGCGCGCCCGTCCTGGCGCTGCCGGGTGTGCGGCGCCGCGTGGCCCTGCTCCCCGGCCCGGCTGGCGCTGCTCGGGGAGTACCGCGAGGACCGGACGGCCCTGCTGATCTATCTCGGCACGATGCTGGGCGAGGCCATGAACGACCTCGCCCAGCACGGCGACGTCGCACCGCAACGGCTGGCCGAACGCTTCGTCACCTGGGCGCGAGCCCGTTGATCAATCGACCAGGGTGCGGCCGGTCAGGTGCAGGAAGACGTCCTCCAGGCTGCTGCGCCGGACCAGCACCGCCGCCGGGGTCAGGCCGCGGGCCTCGACCTGGGCGACCGCCGCGTCGCCGTCGGGGACGTAGAGCAGGATCCGGTCGGGCAGCACCTCGACCCGCTCCCCCAGCCCGTCGAGCTTGCCGGCGAACGCCTCCTGCGACTCGGCCGGGAAGCGCAGCTCCACCACCTCGCGGGTGGAGTGCTCGCTGATCAGCGCGCGGGGCGAGCCCTCGGCGACGATCCGCCCACCGTCCATCACCACCAGGCGGTCACAGAGCTGCTCCGCCTCATCCATGTAGTGGGTGGTCAGCACCAGCGTGACGCCCTGCTGCTTGAGCCGGAACAGCCGCTCCCAGACCAAGTGCCGGGCCTGCGGGTCGAGCCCGGTGGTCGGCTCGTCGAGCAGTACCAGCTCGGGATCGTTGACCAGGGCGCGGGCCATGGTGAGCCGGCGCTTCATGCCGCCGGAGAGCGGCTCCACCTTGCTGTCGGCCCGCTCGGTGAGCTGCACGAAGTCGAGCAGCTCCGCGGCGCGCTCCCGGGCGACCCGGCGGGGCACGCCGAAGTAGCGGGCGTAGGTGAGCAGGTTCTCTCGGACGGTCAGCTCGGGGTCGAGATTGTCGAGCTGGGGGCAGACGCCGAGCCGGGCCCGGATGGCGGTGCCGTCGCGGACCGGGTCCATGCCGAGGATGCGCAGCTCACCGTCGCTGGGCGGGGAGATGCAGCCGATCATCCGCATGGTGGAGGACTTGCCGGCGCCGTTGGGACCGAGGAAGCCGAACGCCTCGCCCGGGCGCACTTCCACATCGATGCCGTCGACGGCGGTGAAGTCGCCGAACCGCTTCACCAGCCCGCGGGCCCGGATGAGGGGTTGAACAGTGGTCACCGGGCGACCCTAGCGACCGGGACCGACACCTTCGAGCGGTTTCGCCGCCGCGACGAGCCGCACCCACCCGGCCACGGAAAGTGAGTATGCTACGCAACGTCACCGACCGAGTCGGAGCGGTGAACGGTGACGCCACCGCCGACCGGCACGCCGACGCCCACCGGGGACGGGCCATCTTCCATCATAGTGGACAGATCGTTTTCGGACTTTCGGATGCGGTCGTGAATTGTCAACGGCTACGGACGAGTCACTTATTAAATCAGTCGCACATTCCGGTTCCTCTGCGTGATCAGAGGCGGCCAATCATCACACAGCGCAATGATAAGCAGCAATGTTCCATGAGCTGCCCAATTCGCGTATCGTGCCCCCTCGTGTCGTCCGTGCGCTCCCCCGACGGCCCCGCGCCGCAGCCGCCGCAGGGCGGCTCCGCCGACCCGGGCACCGCGCCGACCGGCACGTCCGTCGCCCTGCCGGCCGAGCCACCGACGACAGTGGACCCCGCCGGCACGCCGGAGACGCGCGCCCTCGCCGCCCAGTTCGAGGACGAGAAACCGGGACGCGTCCTCTCCGGACCGACCGGGATCCTCGTCACCGGCGCCACCCTGACGATCGCGCTGCTCGCGCTCGGGCAGGTCTTCCACCCGCTGCCGCAGGGCAGCAAGTACTACCTGATCATTTTCCTGGCCGGCGTACTCCCGACGGTCTTCCTGGCGTACCCCTCGGGTCTGCGCCTGCCCCGACGCCGGCCGGCGGTGGCACCCTCGGCCGGCCAGCCGGCGAGGCCCGACCGGCCCACCGTGGCGGACTGGGCGCTGGCCGTGGCAGCGCTGCTCAGCTGCCTCTACCCGGTGCTGCCGGTCACCCTGGGCGCCGGCGGCGGGGGGTACGACGCGTTCCTCGACCGGCAGGGCCTGCTGGTCGGCCTGGACGTGGCGATGGGCAGCGCGCTGCTGCTCCTGCTGCTGGAGGCCTGCCGGCGCACCACCGGCTGGATCCTGCCGGCGGTCTGCCTGCTCTTCCTCGGCTACGGCTACTACGGCGGGCTGCTGCCGCAGTCCTGGCCGGTGGCCCACGCCGGGCTGGACTTCGGCCAGCTCGTCGACGCGTTCTACAACTCCGACAGCGGCTTCTACGGCACCCCGCTGGACGTCGCGGCCTCGTACATTGTGCTCTTCACCGTCTACGGCGCGGTGCTGGACCTCTCCGGCGCCGGGCGGTTCTTCGTGGAACTCTCCGCCGCCGCGTTCCGGCGCTCCCGCACCGCCGCCGGGCGCACCGCCGTCGCCTCCGGCTTTCTGCTGGGCACCGTCTCCGGGTCGGGGGCGGCCACGACGGTGAGCATCGGCGCGGTCACCTGGCCGATCCTGCGCCGGGCCGGCTACCCGGCGGAACGGGCCGGCGGCATGCTCGCCGCGGCCGGCGTCGGGGCGATCCTCTCCCCGCCCACCCTCGGCGCGGCCGCCTTCATCATCGCCGAGTACCTGGGCGTGTCGTACCTCCAGGTGCTCGGCTGGGCGACCATCCCGACGGTCCTCTACTACCTCGGCATCCTGCTCTCCGTGGAGATCGACGCCCGGCGCTCCGGGGTCCGACCGGTGGTCATCGAGACCGCGTCGCCGGGACGGCTGCTGGCCCGCTTCGGCTACCACTTCCTCTCCCTGTTCGTGATCATCGCGCTGCTCGCCGTCGGAATCTCCGCGACGAAGGCGGTGGTCGCCGCGACCGCGCTGGCCGCCGCGCTCTCCTTCCTGGACCGGCGGCACCGGCTGACCCCGGCCCGGCTGGTCGCCGCGCTCAGCACCGGGGTACGCGGCGTGCTCGCGGTGAGCGCGGTCTGTGCCGCGGCCGGCATCATCACCGCCACCACCACCAAGACCGGGCTCGGCCCGCAGGCCGCCGCGCTGCTGGTCGGCGGCGCGCGTACGGTCAGCTCCGACCCGGCGGTGGTGCTGGCGCTCACCGCGCTGCTCGCCGCCGTCGCGCTCAGCCTGCTCGGGCTGGCCGTGCCGGTCACCGCCTCCTTCGTCATCGGCTGGGTGATCATCGGCCCGGCCCTGCTGAACCTCGGCGTCGCCGCGCCCGCTGCGGCGATGTTCGTCTTCTACTTCGCGGTGCTGTCCGAGGTCTCCCCGCCGACCGCGCTCGCCGCGGTGGCCGCCGCCGCGGTCACCGGCGGCCGGCTGGTACCGACCATGTGGCAGACCCTGCGGTACGCCCTGCCGGCCTACCTGATCCCGATCGCCTTCGTGATCACCCCCGCCGGCCTCGGGCTGCTCGGCATCGGCGGGCCGGGGCGAATCGCCGTCGCCGCGCTCGCCTCCGCGCTCAGCGTGGCCGTGCTCGCGGTCGCGGCGGGCGGCTGGCTGCCCGGCGTCGGCCCGGCCGGCGTACCGGAGCGGGTGCTCGGCGTGCTCGCCGGCTCGGCGCTGCTCTGGCTGGAACCCGTACCCGTCACGGTCGGCGCGGTCCTGGCCGCCGCCGTGGTGGCGGGTGTGCTCGTACGACGCGGCGCCGCCGGCCGGACCGGCGGCCCGTGGGCAGGTTCATCGAGTAATCCTGGGGAGGAGACAGCGTGAGACGGATCGACGTGCGCATCGCCGTGGGGGTGAGCGCGCTGGCGCTGGTCGCGGCGGGCACCGCCGGATGCGGTGGCCAGCAGGACAACGCGGCCAAGGACGACGCGGCCAGCGAGGTCACCTGCAAGGTCACCGACAGCACCCGGGTCGGGATCGCCACCGGCAACGCCACCGGCGTCTACTACGTGGTCGGCAACGCGCTCGCCGGCCAGCTCTCCGGGGCCACCGACGGCAAGCTGACCGGCACCGCCGCCGAGACCGGCGCCTCCGTGCAGAACATCGAACAGCTCGTCGCCGGCCAGTACGACGTGGCCTTCTCGCTCTTCGACACCGCGGTCAACGCGGTGCAGGGCAAGGGCACCTTCACCTCGCCCCAGCCGGTCCAGGCGCTGGCCCGGATCTACGACAACTACACCCAGGTCGTCGTACGGGCCGACGCCGGGATCACCTCGGTGGCCGAGATGAAGGGCAAGAAGATCTCCACCGGTTCGCCGAAGTCCGGCACCGAGGTGATCGCCAACCGGCTGCTCACCGCCGCCGGACTCGACCCGGCCAAGGACGTCCAGGCCCAGCGGCTCGACCTCGCCAAGACCGTCGAGGGAATCAAGGACGGCAGCATCGACGGGCTCTTCTGGTCCGGCGGGGTACCCACCGGTGGGCTGACCGACCTCTTCACCACCGCCGGGGACAAGGTGAAGTTCATCGACATCACCCCGCTGCTGCCCAAGATGACCGAGCTCAACCCGGCGTACCAGGCGGGCACCATCAAGGCCGACGTGTACCGGACGGCGGCGGACACCCCGACCATCCTGGTGCCCAACGTGCTGCTGGTCCGCAAGGACCTCGACGCGAACGTCGCCTGCGCGATCACCCGGACGGTCTTCGAGAAGAAGGACGCCCTGGCCCAGGCCAGCCCGGCCGCCAAGGGCATCAGCCTGGACAACGCCCGCAGGACCGACCCCGTACCGCTGCACCGTGGCGCGGAGAAGGCGCTGCGGGACCTCGGCGCGAGCTGATCCGCCGTCGCCGGGTCGGGCCGCCGCGCCCGACCCGGCGCCCCGACCCGATCCGGAGACCCGCGTGCCGCTCGCCCGCCCCGCCCGCGTCCACCGGCACCACAAGCCCGCCGACCGGACCGACCGGCTCTGGTCGGTCCGCACCCAGCTGCTCGCGCCGATCCTGGTGGCCACGATCGGCCTGGTGGTGCTGGGCGCCGGCCAGACCGACACCGCGCTGGACGCCGCCACCGACGCCGACCGGGCCCGGGTGCTGGCCGGCACCGCGACCGCCACCGTCCGGCTGGTCCACGAACTGGAACGGGAACTCGGCGAGACCGCGGCCCTGCGCCAGCGCAGCGGTGGCGTCGGCCAGCCGCTGGTCGACGCCCAGCAGCGGCGGGTGGACGCCGCCGTCGAGCGGTACCGCGCCGCCAGCCGGGCCGCCGCCCGGGCCGCCCCCGACCTCGAGCTGGTGCTCGACGACGCCGGCCGGCAGCTCGACCAGCTCGACCCGACCCGCAAGCTGGCCCAGGACTCGGCCACCGCCGACCCGACGTACGTGGCGCTGGTCGACTCGCTGCTCGCCGTCGCCGACGCCCTGCCCGCCCAGGTGCGCAACACCGACCTCGCCAACGGCGCCCGCGAGGTGGCCGCCGTCGCCGCCCAGGAGCATCTCGCCTCGCTGGAGCGGGACCTGCTGCGCACCGTCTTCGTCCGGGGCCAACTGGCCGGCGGGGAGCTCGCCCGGCTCGGCCAGCTGCGCGGCGCCCGGGACCAGCGGCAGGCCGAGTTCTCCCGGATCGCCGGGGCCCGGGCGGCCGACGCGTACGACCGGCTGGTCACCGGCGCCGACGTGGCCAACGCCCGGCGGATCCGCGACTCCGCCCTCACCGCCGACACCGACCCGACCGCGGCGAAGACCGACGGCGACGCCTGGTACGTGGCGCAGAGCGGGACGATCCGGCGGTACAACCTGCTCGGCCGGGAGCTCTCCGAGGAGCTGGACGGAGAGGCCGCGGCGCTGGCCGGGAACACCCGTCGTCGGGCCCTGGTGACGGCCGGGGCGACCACGGCGGTGGCGCTGGCCTCGCTGCTCGCCGCGGCGCTGCTCGCCGTGCGCACCAGCCGCCGGCTGCGCCGGTTGCGGGTCGCCGCCCTCACCATGGCGCACCGGGAGCTGCCCGACCGGATCACCGCGATCGCGGCGGGCGACGGCGCCCCGCCCGAGGGCGCCGCGAGCCGGCTCACCGCGGGGATCAGCCACGGCCGGGACGAGGTCGCCCAGGTGGCCGAGGCCTTCGACACGGTGAACCGGGCCGCGCTGCGGCTCGCCGGCGAGCAGGCCGAGCTGCGGTTGGACGTCACCCGGATGGTCGAGGCGCTGGCCCGGCGGATCCGTACGCTGATCACCCGCCAGCTGCGGCTGCTCGACGAGTTCGAGCGTGAGGAGACCGACCCGGACGCGCTGGACCGGTTGTTCGCGCTCGACCACCTGGCCGCCCGGATGCGCCGCAACGGGGAGAACCTGCTGGTCCTGGCCGGCGGCGAACCGGGCCGGGCGTACGAGGGGGCGCATCTGCTCTCCGACGTGGTCCGGGCGGCCGCCGCGGAGATCGAGGAGTACCCGCGGGTGGAGATCGACGTGCCGACCGCGGCGGTGCACGGCGCGGTGGTCGGCAACCTGGCCCACCTGATCGCCGAGCTGCTGGAGAACGCCACCGTCTACTCCCCACCGGACTCACCGGTGCAGGTGGACGGCCGGCGTACCGTCGACGGGCTGACCCTGCGCGTGCACGACCAGGGCATCGGGATCAGCGACAGCCGGCTCACCGCGATCAACGAGCGGCTGCTCGCCCCGGCCACCCTCTCCAGCGCGGCGGCCGGCAGCATGGGCCTGCACGTGGTGGCCCACCTCGCCGCCCGGCACGGGGTACGGGTGCAGCTGCACAACACCGGCAGCGGCACGATCGCCCAGGTGGACGTGCCGGAGGCGGCGCTGACCCGGGTGGAGACGGTCGACCGTCGCCCCGCCCCGGGCCGCCGCCCGGCATCCTCCCCCGCCGCCTGGTTCCGCCCGCGCGCCGGCGGGCCGGCGGCCGCCACCACCGTGCCTGCCGTGCTGGCCCCGCCCCGGCCGGTCGACGGCACCGCCCGGCCCGACCCGGCGAGCGCCCACCGGGCCTCGACGGTGACCCTGCCGGTGATCGGCTCCCGTCCCCCGGCCGAGCCGAGCGCCCCGACACCGGCCGCCGCGACACCGGGTGCCCCGGTATCGGGTGCCCCGGTGCCG
This sequence comes from Micromonospora lacuserhaii, assembly GCF_036902735.1. Taxonomy (NCBI): domain Bacteria; kingdom Bacillati; phylum Actinomycetota; class Actinomycetes; order Micromonosporales; family Micromonosporaceae; genus Micromonospora; species Micromonospora lacuserhaii. Next base: position 23,852 of record NZ_JBAKHO010000051.1, read on the forward strand.
GGTGCCGCGCCCCCGCCGGCCGCGCCGCGCCGGACCACCGGCGCCGGCCTGCCCCGCCGGATCCGGGGCGGCGAGCTGCCGACCGGCCTGCACCACGTCCCGCCGCCCCGGCCGGACGGCGACCTGCTCGACCCCGAGGTGGTGCGGGCCCGACTGTCCGCGCTCGCCGAGGGGGTGGCCACCGCGATGCGACGCGACCAGCCTCCGACACCCACCAGGAGAACCGAATGACCCCACCCGTGAGCGCCGGCCTCGACTGGCTCCTGGCGAACTTCGCCGAGCAGGTCCCGGACGTGTCGCACGCCCTCGCGGTCTCCGGCGACGGGCTGCGGCTGGCCGCCTCGCCCGATCTCTGCGCCGACCAGGTCGACCAGCTCGCCGCCGTGATCAGTGGCCTGGCCAGCCTGACCGTGGGTGCCGCCCGGTTGATGTCCGCCGGGCGGGTGCGGCAGCAGATCGTCGACATGGACGGCGGGGTGCTGCTGGTGATGGCGGTCGGCGAGCGGGCGCTGCTCGGGGTGCTGGCCTCCCCCGGCTGCGACCTCGGGCAGATCGGCTTCGAGACGGCGACGCTGGTGCAGCGGGTGGCGGAGGCGCTGGAACCGGCGGTGCGGGCATGACCGTCCGGCCACTGCGCGCGCTCGCCGTGCTGCTGGTGGCCGCGCTCGCCGGGGCCGGCTGCGGCGGCGGCGATCCGGAGCCCCAGGCCTGGCACGGCGGGCGGATCTTCCTCGCCACCGGCAACACCACCGGCGTGTACTACCAGCTCGGCGGCGGCTACGCGGACGTGATCAGCCGGCACCTGCCCGGGTACGAAGCGCGCGCCGAGCCCACCGGGGCGTCGGTGGACAACATCAACCGGCTCGCCACCGGCGACATGGAGGTCGCCTTCAGCCTGGCCGACACGGCGGCGGACGCGGTGGCCGGGCGGGGCGCCTTCACCCGGCCCCAGCCGGTCCGGGCGCTGGCCCGGGTGTACCGCAACTACACCCACGTGATCGTCCGGACCGACGCGAAGATCACCACCTTCGCCGGGCTGCGCGGTAAACGGGTCTCCACCGGCTCGCCGAAGTCCGGCACGGACGTCATCGCCGGGCGGCTGCTCACCGCCGCCGGCATGAACCCGGACCGGGACGTGTCCCGGGTGACGCTGTCGCTGCCGGAGACCGCGAAGCGGATGCGCGCCGGCACCCTGGACGCCATGTTCTTCTCCGGCGGCCTGCCCACCCCGGGGATCGCCGATCTGCTCTCCGGCGCGCCGGGACGGTTCGCCCTGCTGCCGATCGCCGACCTGATCGAGCCGCTGACCGCCCGGTACGGCTCGGTCTACACCACCGCCGAGCTGCCCCGGGAGGCGTACGCCACGGCGACGGGCACCCCGACGGTCACGGTGGCGAACGTGATCCTGGTGCCCGAGGACATGCCGGACCAGCTGGCGTACGACCTGACCCGGCTGCTCTTCGCGTACCAGGGGGACCTGATCGGGGTGCACCCGGAGGCGGGCAACTTCACCCGGGAGAGCGCGGCCGGTACCGATCCGATCCCGCTGCACCCGGGCGCGGCACGCTTCTACCGGGGCGGCTGACGGCTCAGACGTCCGCTGGGGCGGTGGCGGCGCGGGCCGCCGCGACCAGCCGGTCGGTCTCGGCCAGCACCGCCTCGTCGTCGACCGGGGTGCCGGGCTCGTAGCGGACCGTCCAGGCCAGGCCGTCCGCGCCGGCGACCCGCCGGGCCGCGATCCGTCCCGCGCCGCCGGGCACCGGGTGCTGCTCGGTGTACGCCACCGAGCGGGTCACCCGGGCCCGCACCTGGTGCGGCAGGTCGCCCGGGTCGAGCAGGAGATAGGTCTCGGCGGGGCAGTCGGCCACCACCTGGTAGCCGTCGCGGTCGGTGACCCGCTCGGCCGGGGTGACGGTCAGCTCGCGACCGGACCAGACCGCCTTGAGGATGTCGTGCCAGCCGAGCCGGTGCGGCCGGCCGGGCAGCCAGAGCCCGAGGTTGCTGGCGACCACCACGCCGTCGCCCTCGCCGTTGCCGGCGGTGGCCCAGGCCAGCACCCGCTCGTCGTCGGCCAGCGGGGGCCGGGCGGCGGGCGGCAGTTTCGGTTTCCGGCCGAACAGTCCCATCACAGTCCTCCCGCGGCCTGCTCGCGCAGCGCCCGCGCGTGCTGCTCCAGCGAGAGCAGTTCCCCGAAGAGGGCGAAGTACTCGTCCTTGTTGTTGACCGGGTTGATCCGCTGGATCTTCGATTTGAGGTCCCGGATCCGGGCGGTCACCGAGCCCCACTGCAACTGGGCCACCGTGATCGAGACGTACCTCGGGTCGGGGTCTCCGTCGATCCGCAGCGGCTCGACGGAGAGCTCCCCGATCAGGGCCTGCGCGACTAGGTCGTCGCAGGCGTCGCGGACCGAGGAGATCCAGACGGCGCCGCCGGCCGCCGCCGCGGCGCCGCCGGCCGCGGTGATCGCCGCCCGGACGGCGGCGTGTACCGGGTGCCGGTAGGCCGACGCCTCGACCGCGTCGAACATCGGCCCGGCGAGCACCGGCTCCTGGAGGGCGAGCTTCAGCGCCTCCCGCTCGACCATCGACTGGGGGCTGTCCGCCGCCGGCTCCGCCACCCGGGACCGGGCCGGCGCGGGGCCGGTCCTGCCCCCGGTGTCCGGGGCGGCGTCGGCGGCGAGCACCGCCCGCTGCACCGGCTCGATCTCCATGCCGAGGTCGCCGGCGAGCTTGCGGACGTACTCGGGGCGCTTCTCCCGGTCCTTGATCTTGGCGACCAGCGGAGCGGCCCGGCGCATCGCCTCCACCCGGCCGTCGACGGTGTCCAGGTCGTACCGGTTGATCACGTGGCGGAGGGCGAAGTCGACCAGCGGCTCGCGGCGGGCGACCAGGTCGCGCACGGCCAGATCACCCTTGGCCAGCCGCAGGTCGCACGGGTCCATGTTGTCCGGGCTGACCGCGATGAAGGTACGGCCGACGAAGCGCTGGTCGTCCTCGAAGGCGCGCAGCGCCGCCTTCTGCCCGGCGGCGTCCCCGTCGAAGGTGAAGATGACCTCGCCGGCCACCGCGTCGGTGTCCAGCAGGAGCCGGCGCAGCACCGCGATGTGGTCGCTGCCGAACGCGGTGCCGCAGGTCGCCACGGCCGTGGTCACCCCGGCCAGGTGGCAGGCCATCACGTCGGTGTAGCCCTCGACCACGACCACCTTGCCCTGCTTGGCGATCTCCCGCTTGGCCTGGTCGATGCCGTAGAGGACGTGCGACTTCTTGTAGATCGGCGTCTCGGGGGTGTTGAGGTATTTCGGGCCGTCATCGTCGGCGAAGAGCTTGCGGGCGCCGAAGCCGATCACGTCGCCGGTGATGTCCCGGATCGGCCACATCAGCCGGCGCCGGAACCGGTCGATCAGGGTGCCCGAGCGGGACGGACGGGACAGCCCGGCCGTGACCAGCTCGTCGTGGCTGAAGCCCTGCTGGCGCAGGTGCTTGGTGAGCAGGTCCCAGGCGTCCGGGGCGAAGCCGCAGCCGTACCGCTCGGCGGCGGCCCGGTCGAAGCCGCGCTGGGCGAGGAACTCCCGCGCCGGCCTGGCACCCGCCGTGCTGAGCTGGGCCCGGTAGAACTCCACCGCCGCCGCGTGCGCCGCCACCAGGCGCTGCTTCTGCCCCTGTTGGGGCCGGGCGCGCGGCGCGGCGTTGTCGTTCTCGAGGTAGCGCAGCTGGATGCCGACGCGGTCGGCCAGCCGCTCGACGGACTCGACGAAGCTCAGGTGCTCGGCGTCCATCAGGAACTTGATCGCGTCGCCGCCGGCGCCGCAGCCGAAGCAGTACCAGACGTTGCGGGCGGGCGAGACGTTGAACGACGGGCTCTTCTCGTCGTGGAACGGGCAGAGCCCCTTGAGGTTGCCGCCGCCGGCCGACTTGAGGGTCACCGTGTCCGAGATCACCTCGGCGATGGAGGTGCGCTCCCGGACCAGCGCGATGTCCTCGTCCCGGATCCGCCCCGCCATGGTCCCACCCCCTCGGCCCTACATCCTGCCCTGTCGGACCGACGATCCGCCGCCGGGGGGACGGCGTGTGGCGCAACCCGCGTCAGCCCGGCCCGCGGTGCAACCAGCGGGTCACCGGTGGCGGGTCCTCCTCCTCGTACGACCGGGCGGCGCGCACCGCGGCGGCGATCCCGTACCGCCGGGGCCGGGTCGGGCGCGGGTTGACGGCCGGATCCTGCGCCATGTCCCGCAGCAGCGCCACGGCGAGGCCGAGCATCACCACCACGAACGGCAGCGCGACCAGGATCGTCGCCTGCTGGAGGGCGGCCAGACCACCGGCGAGCAGCAGCGCCGCGGCGACCGCGCCGATCAGCACCCCCCAGAGCACCACCACGCCCCGATGTGGCCGCAGCGAACCCCGGGAACTCAGCGAGCCCAGCACGAGCGCCGCGGAGTCCGCCCCCGTGATGAAGAAGAGCGCCACCAGCACCGACGCCAGCACGGTGGTCAGCGTGGCCAGCGGCAGCGCCTGGAGCAGGCCGAAGAGCGCGTTCTCGGTGCTGGCTCTCACGTCGCCGACCAGGTCCCGGGCGCCGGTGGTCTGCACCCGCAGGGCGGTGCCACCCATGATCGCGAACCAGACGATGCTGGCCCCACTGGGCACCAGCAGCACCCCGGTGACGAACTGCCGGATCGTGCGGCCCTTCGAGATCCGGGCGATGAAGATGCCGACGAACGGCGCCCAGGAGATCCACCACGCCCAGTAGAAGATGGTCCACGCGCCCAGCCAGGCCGGATCGGAGAACGCCCCGGTCCGGGTGGACATGACGGTCAGGTGGCTGAGGTAGTCACCGACCGAGGCCGGCAGCACCTCCAGCGTGTAGATGGTCGGCCCGGCCACGAAGACGAAGACCATCAGCCCGACCGCCAGCACCACGTTGCTGGTGGAGAGCCACTTGATGCCCTTGTGCAGGCCGGTGAAGGCGGAGATCACGAACGCGGCGGTGAGCGCGGCGATCACCACCAGCTCGACCGCGGTGCTGTCCGGCACGGCGGTCGCGCTGCCCAGGCCGGCGGCCACCTGGAGCGCGCCCAGGCCGAGGCTGGTGGCCGAGCCGAAGACGGTGGCGAAGACCGCCAGCAGGTCGACCGCCTGGCCGATCCGGCCGTACGCCCGCCGGCCGAGCAGCGGCTCGAAGGCCGCGGAGATCCGGCTGCCGCGCTGCTTGCGGAACGTCGAGTACGCCAGCGCCAGCGCGGCGATCGCGTAGATCCCCCACGGGTGCAGCGTCCAGTGGAACAGGGTGTACTGCATCGCCGCCTCGGCGGCGGCCGGGGTCTGCGGCGACACGTGGGCGGCCGGCGGCGGCGAGGCGTAGTGCTGGATCGGCTCGGCGACCGCGTAGAAGACCAGGCCGATGCCCATGCCGGTGCTGAACATCATCGACACCCAGGCGAGCGTGCTGAACTCCGGTTCGTCGTCGTCCGCGCCGAGGCGGATGCGGCCGAAGCGGGAGGCCGCGATCACCACCGAGAGGACCAGGAACGCGTCGGCGGCCACCACGAAGAACCAGCCGAACGTGCTGATCACCCAGCCCAGGCCGGCCTTGCCGAAGCCGGCCAGCGAGCTGCCGCCGAGCATGCCCCAGCCGACCACCGCCAGCACCCCGACGACGCCCAGCACCAGCACCACCGGGTCGGTGCGCCCGGTGGGCCCGGCCACCTCCTGCGCCTGCTCCGCCATGGTCACATCGTGCGGGGGCGCAACGGGCGGCCAGGGCACATGTCGCCGGCTGTCACCGGAACGGGCCGCGGGCGACCCCGGGCCCTGCGGCCGTCAGACGACGGCGGTGGCCTCCTCGGCCTCCACCTGGCGGTTCCAGTCCGCCTTGGTACTGCGCCAGCCCTCGTCGTCCATGCCGCGCCGCCAGTAGCCGGAGATGGAGAGCGCCTCCCGGGGCACGCCCCGCTCGACCCGCAGCAGCCGGCGCAGCTCCTTGACGGAGGCGGCCTCGCCGTGGACGAAGGCGCACACCGCGCCGGACGGGAAGTCGAGCGCCCGGACGGCCTCGACCAGCGCCTCGCCCACCGGCCGGCCGCCCCGGTGCAGCCAGTTCAGCTCCACCCTGCCGGGGCTGGCCAGCGGCAGCTCGTCGGCCGGGCCCGCCACCTCGACGAAGACCTTCGCCGGGGCGCCGGCCGGCAGCCGCTCCAGCGCGGCGGCGATCGCCGGCAGGGCGCTCTCGTCCCCGGCCAGCAGGTGCCAGTCGGCGGCCGGGTCCGGGGCGTACGCGCCGCCGGGGCCGGTGAAGAGCACCTCGTCACCCGGGCGCAGCGCCGCGGCCCACGGGCCGGCCAGCCCTTCGTCACCGTGGTGCACCACGTCGACGGTCAGCTCCCCGGCCGCCGGGTCCCAGGCCCGCACGGTGTACGCGCGCAGCCGGGGCCACTGCTCCGCCGGGTACTCCCGCTTGATGGTCGCCAGGTCCACCGGACTCGGGTACGTCACGCCGGCCGGCGGGAAGACCAGCTTGATGTAGTGGTCGGTGTACTCGCCCACCGGCAGTCCGGCCAGCTCCTCCCCGCCGAGCACGAGGCGGATCAGGTGCGGGGTGGGCCGCTCGGTCCGTACGACCCGGGCGGACGTGACTGTCTTGGGGCGCTCCGTCATGCAGTTAGGCTAGCCTAAGTCGGCCAGCCGCCCCCAGTCGGTGGGCCGGCGCCGTCTGCCGACGGGGCGATGGTCCGGTCGACCAGCCGGGCGTGCCAGGCCAGCGCCGCCGGGTCGGTGAGCGAGGCGACCTGGTCGACCACCACCCGCAGCCGGGCGGCGTCGTCCCCGGCGGCCCGCCACAGCGGCGCGAAGACCGGGTCCAGCACGTCCGGCGCCCGGTCGGCCAGGGCGGCGACCAGTTCGGCGAGGATTTCCCGCTGCCGCTCGTACCGGGCGCGCGCGCCGGCCCGGCGCATCACGTACCGCCAGGCCATCCCCTTCAGCAGGGCGCACTGGGCCCGGATCCGGCGGGGCACGACCAGGTCGGCGGCGTACCGGCGGTGCGGGCCGGAGCCGAAGCGCTCCCGGGTGGCGCTCACCACGGTGGAGACGAAGCGGCCGGTGAGCACGCTGGTGGTGGTCTTCAGGGCGACCTGCGCGCGGTGGCTGCCGTCGTACCCGGCGAGCGGGGCGAGCACCGGCTCGGCGAGCAGCTCGACCAGCACCTCGCCCAGGTCGGCCGGGGACTCGCCGGAGTACACGGCGGCCGCGTCGACGCAGAGCGCGGTCCGCTCGTCGGGGTCGTCGAGCAGCGGGCGCAGCGACAGGTACCCGCCGTGGATGCCGTCCTCCACGTCGTGCACCGAGTACGCCACGTCGTCGGCCCAGTCCATCACCTGCGCCTCCAGGCAGCGCCGGGCGCCACCGGGCAGGCCGTCGCCGGCCGGGGCGCCGGCCCGCAGCCAGTCGAAGACCGGCCGGTCGTCGGCGTACACGCCGAACTTGCGCAACCCGGGCTGGCGGGGCCAGGGGTACTTGGTGACCGCGTCGAGCGAGGCCCGGGTGAGGTTCAGCCCGGCCGGGACGCCGTCGGGCGCCAGCACCTTGGCCTCCAGCCGGGTCAGCACCCGCAGCGTCTGCGCGTTGCCCTCGAACCCGCCGCAGGGCGCGGCGAGCCGGTCGAGGGCGTCCTCGCCGTTGTGCCCGAACGGCGGGTGCCCGAGGTCGTGGGCCAGCCCGGCGACGTCGACCACGTCCGGGTCGCAGCCCAGCCGGGCGCCCATCTCCCGGGCGATCTGGGCCACCTCCAGCGAGTGGGTCAGCCGGGTACGCAGGAAGTCGTCGGTGCCGGCGAGGTGCACCTGGGTCTTGGCGGCGAGCCGGCGGAAGGCCGCCGAGTGCAGCACCCGGGCCCGGTCCCGCTCGTACGGCGACCGCCCGTAGCCGGTGTCCTTGGGCGGCTCATCGACCCGACGGCAGGCGTCGGCCGCGTCCTCGTCGACGCCCACCGCTCAGCCCTGCGGCCGGAGCACGCAGAACTCGTTGCCCTCGGGGTCGGCCAGCACGGTCCAGTAGACGTCGCCCTGGTCGATGTCGACATGCCGGGCGCCCATGTCGACCAGCCGTTCGACCTCGGCCTCCTGGTCGTCGGGGGCCAGGTCGAGGTGGAGCCGGTTCTTGGTGCGCTTGGCCTCGGCCACTGCGACGAAGACGATGCCGGGCAGCCGGTCGGCGGACCGGCGGATCTCCACCGCGTCCGCGTCCTCGCTGACCACCTGGTAGCCGAGCGCCTCGGCCCACCAGCGGGCCAGCCGGCCCGGGTCCAGGGCGTCGACGGTCATGCTTGCCCAGACGCTGGTCATGCAGCCACCCTCCACCGGTCGTCCGCATCGGTCGCGGGAGCCCAGGTTACGCCGGAACGCGCGGTGTGGCCCGCCGACGAGCCCCGCAGGACGCGACCGCAACCGCCGATCGGACCGGCTTGTCGTCCGATCGCCGACCGGCACGGGATCGCGGTTCGGCGTGGCCTTCGGTAGCGTTCCGGAAGCGGTACGTGACGCGGAGGACCGGAACGCGAGGATCGGGGGCGCTCGTGGACGTCGAAGCGGTGATGGACGGGGAGCTGCGGGGGTTGCGGCGGCGCCGGCCCGAGGTGACCGGCGCGGTGCTGGCCGGCCGGGACGGCCTGCTGATCTCCAGCGACCTGCCGTCGACCGAGGCGGTCCACCTGGCCGCCCTCTCCGCGGTGGGCTTCGGCCTCGGGCACCAGGTCGCCCACGCGGTGTGCCGGAGCGGCTTCCGGGAGTCGGTGGTGCGCACCGCCACCGCCACGGTGGTGACCTACCCGGCCGGGCGGCACGCGCTGCTCACCCTGGTCACCGGGGCGGCGACCGACCTGGAGGGGTTGCACGAGGAGGCCCGGGCGGTCGCCGACCGGGCCGGCTCGGTGGTCGACACGCACCGCTGCGGGACGGGCGCCACGCCGGTGCGCCAGGCGGACGGCGCGCTGGCCACGCGTACCCCGATGACGACGCTGCCGCGCCGCGTCACCCGGTCGACGGGCCGCCGACGGCCACCGGTCTGACCGACGGGCCGCGCCCCCGCAACGGCGACGGCGACGGCCCCGGGATCGGGGCCGCCGCCGTGCTGGTGGTGCGAGCGCTGGTCAGCGGCTGTCGGAGCCGGTCGTCTCGATGGCGGCGCGGCCGGCCTCCAGCCGGGCCACCGGCACCCGGAACGGCGAGCAGGAGACGTAGTCCAGCCCCACCTCGTGGAAGAAGTGCACCGAGTCGGGGTCACCGCCGTGCTCGCCGCAGACACCGAGCTTCAGCTCCGGCCGGGCGGCCCGGCCCTCCTCGGCGGCGATCCGGACCAGCCGGCCGACGCCCTCCCGGTCGATCGACTCGAACGGCGAGATGCCGAAGATGCCCAGCTCCAGGTAGCGCCAGAAGAACGCGCCCTCGACGTCGTCGCGGGAGAAGCCCCAACCCATCTGGGTCAGGTCGTTGGTGCCGAAGGAGAAGAACTGCGCCGCCTCCGCGATCTGCCCGGCGGTCAGCGCCGCCCGGGGCACCTCGATCATGGTGCCGATCAGCACGTCGACGCCGCTGTCCCCGACCACCTCCGCGATGATCTTCTCGGCCTCGGCGCGTACCGTCTCCAGCTCCTGGACCGCGCCGACCAGCGGGACCATGATCTCCGGGCAGGCGGACGCGCCGTCCCGGGTGACCGCCACAGCGGCCTCCGTGATGGCCCGGACCTGCATCCCGAAGAGGCCGGGGATGACCAGGCCGAGGCGGACGCCCCGCAGGCCCAGCATCGGGTTCTCCTCGTGCATCCGCCGGACGGCGGCGAGCAGCGCCTCCTCCTTGGCGACGTCCTCGCCGCGCTCCTGAGCGACGGCGACGTTGACCGCGAGTTGCTCCAGCGGGGGCAGGAACTCGTGCAGCGGCGGGTCGATCAGCCGCACGGTGACCGGCAGCCCGTCCATCTCGCGGAAGATCTCCACGAAGTCGTCGCGCTGCAACGGCAGCAGCGCGGCGAGCGCCGTCTCCCGCTCGTCGTCGGTGCGGGCCAGGATCAGCCGCTCCACCAGCTCGCGGCGGTCGCCGAGGAACATGTGCTCGGTGCGGCACAGGCCGATGCCCTGGGCACCGAACCGCCGCGCCCGGGCCGCGTCCGCGCCGGTGTCTGCGTTCGCGCGGACCGCCAGCCGCCGGTTGGCGTCGGCGTGCGTCATGATCCGGTGTACGGCCCGGACCAGCGCGTTGTCGATGTGTGCCGGGTCGAGACTGCCCTCGAAGTACTGCACCACCTCGGACGGCATGACCGGCACCTCGCCGAGGTAGACCTTGCCGGTGGTGCCGTCGATGGAGACGATGTCCCCCTCGTTGACGGTCTGCCCGCCGACGATGAACTTCTTCGCCGGGACGTTGACGTCGATCTCGTCGGCGCCGGAGACGCAGGTCTTGCCCATGCCGCGGGCGACCACGGCGGCGTGGCTGGTCTTGCCGCCGCGCGAGGTGAGGATGCCCTTGGCGGCGATCATGCCGTTGAGGTCGTCCGGGTTGGTCTCCCGGCGGACCAGGATCACCGACTCACCCTCGGCAGCCATTTCGACCGCGCGGGCGGAGGTGAAGACCACCTTGCCGGACGCCGCGCCCGGGGAGGCGCCGATGCCCTTGGCGACCGGCTGGAAGTCGTGGTCAAGCTGGAAGCGCGGGAACATCAGCTGGGCGAGCTGCGCGCCGTTGACCCGGTGCAGCGCCTCGTCCAGGTCGATCAGGCCCTCGTCGACGAGCTGGCCGGCGATGACGAACGCGGCGGCGGCGGTGCGCTTGCCGACCCGGGTCTGGAGCATCCAGAGCTTGCCGCGCTCGATGGTGAACTCGATGTCGCAGAGGTCCTTGTAGTGCTCCTCGAGCCGGGCCATGTAGCTGAGCAGCTCGTCGTAGGACTTCTTGTCCAGCTGCTCGAGCTCCTGCAACGGCACCGTGTTGCGGATGCCGGCGACCACGTCCTCGCCCTGGGCGTTGGCCAGGTAGTCGCCGTAGATGCCCTGCGCGCCGCTGCCCGGGTCGCGGGTGAAGGCGACGCCGGTGCCCGAGTCGGAGCCGAGGTTTCCGAAGACCATCGCCACCACGTTGACCGCGGTGCCGAGGTCGGCGGGGATGCGCTCCTGGCGGCGGTAGACCACCGCGCGCTCGGCGTTCCACGACTCGAAGACCGCGCGGATGGCCAGGTCGAGCTGCTCCCGCGGCTCCTGCGGGAACTCCCGGCCGGTGTGCTTGGCGAAGATCTTCTTGTACGCGTCGACGAGCCCGCGCAGGTCGGCGGCGTCGAGGTCGAGGTCGTTCTTCGTACCCTTGGCGCGTTTGGCCTCGTCGAGCGCGTGCTCGAACTCCTCGCCCGGCACCTCGCAGACGGTCTTGCCGAACATCTGGATCAGGCGGCGGTAGGAGTCCCAGGCGAAGCGGTCGTTGCCGCCGGCCTGCCGGCTGAGCCCGACGACGCTGCGGTCGTTGAGGCCGACGTTGAGGACGGTCTCCATCATGCCGGGCATGGAGAACTTGGCGCCGGAGCGTACGGATACCAGCAGCGGGTCGTCCGGGTCGCCCAGCCGGCGGCCCATGCCCTGCTCCAGGGACTCCAGGTGCGCTTCGATCTGGCCGGCCAGCCCCTCCGGCTCCGCGCCGGTGGTGAGGTACGCCTTGCACGCTTCGGTGGTGATGGTGAAACCGGGTGGGACCGGTAGGCCGAGATTCGTCATCTCGGCCAGGTTGGCCCCCTTGCCGCCGAGCAGGTCCTTGAGGTCCCTGTTGCCCTCGGCGAAGTCGTAGACGTACTTGTGATCCACGGTCTCTTGCGCTGCCACCAGGAGCCTCCCACGCGCGCCGGAATTGACACTTAACGAAGGTTCAGTTGCTCATACCCCGGGGCCGACCACCGCTAATCCCGGCGTCGTCAGCGTTCGGTGGGCGAAGGTTAAGCGAACATCGAGTGAGCTGGGACCGTTCGGTGACAATCGGCACAACCATCACCACTCACCGCGTACGTACCGGTTTCTGGGAACGCTTCCACGCGCACGATCACGCAATTCCGGGCTCCCCTCGTACCCTTGACGACGCTGGATCCGCTGAACCTGACTTTTGCCATATCCCCCACGAATACACCCCGGAGCCGTCACCGTGCCGCCCACCTCGTCCCGCAGCCCCGAGACCGGCCAGGAACCGCCCGCCCAGACCGTCCTGCCCGGCCACGAGCCGGCCGCGGGCGACCTCGCCCGGGCCGCCGCCCGGACGGCCGGCGACCTGCTCACGCCGCCCGCCCCGACCCGGCTGGGCGACGTGGTGCCGGCCCCCGCGCGGGTCGACCCAGACCCGGCCGCCGATTTCACCCTCCCCGCCGACGCGGCGCTGCGGGTCACCCCGGTCCCGGTCGCCCGGGATGTCGCCGAGCAGCTCGCCGCGCTGCTGCGACCCGCCACCGGGTACCCGCTCCCGGTAACCGAGCCGGCCGACGCCGGACCGGAAGGCCCGCTGGTGCTCAGCCTGGCCGCCGCGACGCCCCCGGCCGGCACCGGCCCGGTCCACGCCACCGACGTGGACGACCTGGGCGACGAGGGCTACCGGCTCGATGTCACCGCCGTCGAGGTCCGGATCACCGCCGGCACCGCGACCGGGCTCTTCCACGGGGTGCAGACGCTGCGTCAGCTGCTGCCCGCACCGATCGAGAGCCCGGCCCCGGTCGCCGCGCGCTGGGTGGTGCCCGGCGGGGTGATCGTCGACCGGCCCCGGTTCCCGTACCGGGGGGCGATGCTGGACGTGTCCCGGCACTTCTTCGCCGTCCCGGACGTGCTCCGGGTCGTCGACCACCTGGCCCGGTACAAGCTCAACCACCTGCACCTGCACCTCACCGACGATCAGGGCTGGCGGATCGCCGTCGACTCCTGGCCCCGGCTGACCAGCGTCGGCGGGACGACCGAGGTCGGTGGCGGGCCCGGCGGCTGGTACACCGCGGCCGACTACCGGCGGATCGTCCGGTACGCCGCCCGCCGGCACGTCACCGTCGTCCCCGAGATCGACCTGCCGGGGCACACCAACGCGGCGCTGGTCGCGTACCCCGAGCTGGCACCGGGGAGGATCGCGCCGCCGCCGTACACCGGCACCGAGGTCGGCTTCAGCTACCTCGACCCCACCGACGAGCGGACGTACGACTTCGTCGCCGATGTGCTCGGCGAGGTCGCCGCGCTCACCCCGGGGCCGTGGCTGCACATCGGCGGGGACGAGGCGTTCAAGGTCAAGGGCGAGGCGTACACCGGCTTCGTGGAGCGGGCGCAGCGGATCGTCGCCGGGCTCGGCAAGACGGTGGTCGGCTGGCACCAGATCGCGCCGGCCGGGCACATCGAGGGCCGGGTGCTCCAGTGGTGGGGCACCAACGGTGACGACCCGGTCGTCGCCGAGGCGGTACGCCGGGGCGCCCGACTCATCCTCTCCCCCGGCAACCACGCCTACCTGGACATGAAGTACGCCCCGGACACCCCGATCGGACACGACTGGGCGGGTCTGATCGACGTGCGACGCGCGTACGACTGGGACCCGGGCAGTCACCTGACCGAGGTGCCGGTGGAGGCGGTGCTCGGCGTCGGGGCACCGCTCTGGACCGAGTCGGTCACCTCGCTGGCGGAGGTCGAGTTCATGCTTCTGCCCCGGCTGCCCGCCCTCGCCGAGCTGGGCTGGTCGCCCCGGGCCACCCACGACTGGGCCGGGTTCCGCACCCGGCTGGCCGGACACGGCCCGCGCTGGACCACCGCCGGCATCACCTTCCACCGCTCGCCCGAGATCCCCTGGACGGCCGAACCGCCCACCCCGACCGAACCGCCCACCCCTGCCGCGCAGGCCGCGCCTGCCGCGCAGGCTCGGCGGGACGATCAGGGGGTGCCGACACCGCCAACCGCGTCCCCCGGGACGCTCCGGCTTCCCGCTCAGAGGCGCCGGGATGCCCCGGACCCCGCTGGTCCAGACGCCCGACCTGGTGTGACGTCGGGCTGACGGTTGAGCGACGGTGGGGGCGGGTCGATGGTCCCGCCCCCCATCGTGCCGGTGGCCCCGCCCACCGTCGGGCTGGGTGGTGCCGTCCACCGTCGGGGCCGGATCGTCCCGTCCACCGTCGGGCCGGGTGGTCCCGTCCACCGTCGGGGGCCGGGTCGTCCCGTCCACCGTCGGGGCCGGGGGTCTCGCCCGCCGCTACAAACTTGATGACGCGAACGAATCGCGGATGCCCGTCACGCCTCGG
>NZ_JBAKHO010000052.1:0-37240 GCF_036902735.1 Micromonospora lacuserhaii
CACAGCACGTCCCGCAGCCCCGGGTCGAAACCCGCCAGCGCCGCGTCGAACGCCGCCGCGAAGACGGGGTACGCGTCGTACAGGTCGCGACCCATCCCGAGGCGCTGCGCGCCCTGGCCGGTGAAGAGCGCCGCCGTGCGGCCGGCGCCGGCCTCGTCCGCGCCGTCACCGGATGCCACCGTGGCCAGGCCGCCGGTCAGGTCGGCGCGGTCGGCGCCGACGACGACCGCGCGGTACGGGAAGGCGCTGCGGCCCACGGCCAGCGAGTACGCCACGTCCCGCAGGTCGAGGTCGGGCCGGGCGTCGAGGTGCGCCCGCAGGTTGCCGGCCTGCTCCGCCAGCGCCCGCGGCGACTTCGCCGACAGCGGCAACGGCACCACCGGCGCCGGTGCGGGCTCGGCGACGGCCGGCTCGTCGGCGGCCTGTTCGAGGATGACGTGGGCGTTGGTGCCGCTGATCCCGAACGACGACACCCCCGCCCGGCGCGGCCGGCCGGTCTCCGGCCACTCCCGGGACTCGGTGAGCAGCTCCACCGCACCCGCCGACCAGTCCACCTGCGGCGACGGCTCATCCACGTGCAACGTCGGCGGCAGCACGCCGTGCCGCATCGCCTCGACCATCTTGATCACACCGGCCACACCCGCGGCGGCCTGCGGATGACCCATGTTCGACTTGATCGACCCCAACCAGAGTGGCCGCTCCGCCGGCCGGTCCTGGCCGTACGTGGCGATCAACGCCTGCGCCTCGATCGGGTCACCCAGCGTGGTGCCGGTGCCGTGCGCCTCCACCACGTCCACCTCGGACGGTGCCAGACCCGCGTTGGCCAGGGCCTGCCGGATCACCCGCTGCTGCGCCGGGCCGTTCGGCGCGGTCAGCCCGTTCGACGCGCCGTCCTGGTTCACCGCCGTACCGCGCACCACCGCCAGCACCGGGTGACCGAGCCGCCGGGCGTCGGAGAGCCGCTCCACCAGCAGCACCCCCACCCCCTCCGCCCAGCCGGTCCCGCCGGCCGACGCGGCGAAGGAACGGCACCGGCCGTCGGCGCTCAGCCCCCGCTGGCGGCTGAACTCCACGAAGGTCTCCGGGGTCGCCATCACCGTGACACCACCGGCGAGCGCGAGCGTGCACTCGCCGGAGCGCAGCGCCTGCGCGGCCAGGTGCAACGCCACCAGCGACGACGAGCAGGCCGTGTCCACGGTGACGGACGGGCCCTCCAGGCCGAAGGCGTACGACACCCGGCCCGAGGCGATCGAACCGGCCGCGCTGCTCAGCGCGTAGTCGTGGTACATCATCCCGGCGAAGACGCCGGTGGCCGAGCCACGCAGCGACACCGGATCGATCCCGGCCCGCTCGATCGCCTCCCACGACGCCTCCAGCAGCAACCGCTGCTGCGGGTCCATCGCCAACGCCTCGTTCGGGCCGACGCCGAAGAAGGCCGCGTCGAACTCGGCGGCGTCGTGCAGGAAGCCACCCTCCCGGGCGTACGACCTGCCGGGGCGGCCGGGCTCCGGGTCGTAGAGCGCGGCGACGTCCCAACCCCGATCGGTGGGGAAGCCGGTCACCGCGTCGACCCCGTCGGCGACGAGGCGCCACAGCTCCTCCGGCGAGGACACCCCGCCGGGGTAGCGGCAGGCCATCCCCACGATGACGATCGGGTCGTCCGCCGTGACGGTCGTGGTCGCCCGCTCCTGGCGGGCCGCGCCGGAGACCTCGGCGAGCAGATGGGTGGCCAGCGCCGCCGGGTTGGGGTGGTCGAAGACCAGCGTCGCCGGGAGCCGCAGGCCGGTGTCGGCGACCAGCGCGTTGCGGAACTCCAGGGCGGTCAGCGAGTCGAAGCCCAACTCCTGGAAGGCACGGTCCGGCTCGATGGCGGCCGGCGTCGCGTGCCCGAGCACCGTGGCCACCCGGGCCCGCACGTGCGCGAGCATCCGTTCCCCGGCGTGCGGTCCGGTAGTCAACTCGGCGATGAGCGGGGCGGCCGGGTCGGTCGCCGGGCGGCGGGCGGGGCCGGCCAGGGCGCGCAGCACCGCCGGCAGGCCCTCGGCCACGCGCAGGGCGGCCACGTCGATGCGGACCGGCAGCACCGCGGCCCGGTCGGCGGCCAGCGCGGCGTCGAAGAGGGCCAGGCCCTCGGCCGGGGTCAGCGCCGGCAGGCCCTGCCGCCGCATCCGGGACAGGTCGGCGTCGTCGAGCCCGGCCGCCATGCCGGCGCCGGCCCAGGGGCCGAAGGCCATGGCCACGGCGGGCAGCCCGGCGGCCCGGCGATGCCGGGCGAGCGCGTCGAGGAAGGCGTTGGCGGCCGCGTAGTTCGCCTGGCCGGTGGGGCTCAGCGTGCCGGCGATCGACGAGAAGAGCACGAACGCGCTGAGGTCGCGGTCGCGGGACAGCTCGTGCAGGTGCCAGGCGGCCTCGGCCTTGGCGGCCAGCACGGTGTCGAGGCGGTCGGGGTCGAGGGCGCTGACCACCCCGTCGTCGAGCACCCCGGCGGTGTGCACCACGGCGCCGATCGGGTGGCCGGCCACGAGCGCGGCGAGGGCATCCCGGTCGGCGACGTCGCAGGCGACGATCGTCACCGCCGCGCCGAGTGCCGTCAGCTCGGCGTGCAGCGCGTCGGCGCCCGGCGCGTCCGGTCCCCGGCGGCTGGCGAGCAGCAGTCGCCGTACCCCGTGGTGTGCGGCGAGGTGCCGGGCGACCAGCGCGCCGAGGCCGCCGGTGCCACCGGTGACGAGCACCGCGCCGGGGGTGTCCCAGTCGGGCGCGGGGCCGGCGGCGGCCGGCAGTCGGGTGATCCGGGGCGCGAGGACCGTGCCGCCGCGGACCGCCACCTCCGGTTCGGCGGCGGCGGTGGCGGCGCGCACGCCGGCCGCGACCGCGCCCGGGGCGTCGTCGACGTCGACCAGGAGGAACCGCCCCGGGTGCTCCGCCTCGGCGGAGCGGATCAGGCCCCAGACCGGCGCGCTCCGCACGTCCACGGTGGTGTCCCCGACGGCGACCGCGCCGTGCGTGACGACGACCAGGCGCGCCGCGGCGTACCGGTCGTCGGCGAGCCAGCCCTGGACGGCGGCGAGGGTCCGGTGCAGCAGGGCCCGCACCGCGACCGGGGTGTCGCCGGTCGCGGCGGCGCAGTCGAGGACGACGGACGCCGGCACCGGGCCGTCGGCCGGCAGCTGCTCCCACCGGACGGGGACGTCCCCCTCGGCGGAGACGCCCGGGTCGACCGGTGTCCAGTCGACGCCGTACAGCGGCCCGCGATGGGGGCGGGATCCCGACCGCGCCGTGGGACGGGAGAGCAGGGCGCCGACGTCGAGCACCGGCCTGCCGGCCGGATCGGCGGCGGTGAGCGCGACGCCGTCGGCGCCGGTGGGGGTGATCCGGACCCGCAGCGCGGTGGCGCCGGGGCGGTGCAGCGTGACGTCGGTCCAGGCGAACGGCACGACCGGCGGGGCGTCCGGCTCGTCGTCGAGGAGACCGACGTGCAGGGCCGCGTCGAGCAGGGCCGGGTGCAGGCCGTACGCCTCGCCGCCGGCGCCCTCCGGGAGCGCGACCTCGGCGAAGAGCTCGTCGCCGCGTCGCCAGGCGGCGCGCAGCCCCCGCAGGACCGGTCCGTACGCGTAACCCCGGTCGGCGAGCCGCTCGTAGCCGCCCTCGAGGTCGACGGGAACAGCGCCGGGGGGTGGCCACTCCCCGAGGTCGGATGCCACGGCGGCGGGTTCCGCTGCCAGGGCGCCCTCGGCGTGCAGCTGCCACGGGTCGTCCTCGCCGTCCGGCCGGGACCAGATGCCCAGGGTGCGGCTGCCCGTGCCGGTGTCGCCGGAGACCACCACCTGCACGGTGACGCCGCCGCCGGCGGGCAGCAGCAGCGGCGCGCGGAGCGTCAGCTCGGTGAGCCGGGGGCGGTCCACCCTCCGGCCGGCGTGCAGGGCCAGCTCCACGAGAGCCGTGCCGGGCAGCAGCACCTCGCCAAGGACGGCGTGGTCGGCGAGCCAGGACTGCACCCCGACGGCGAGCCGCCCGGTGAACACCAGCCCGCCGGTCTCCGGCTGCGGCACGGCCGCGCCGAGCAGCGGATGACCGGCGGAGGCGAGGCCGAGTCCGGCCACGTCGGCACGGGTGCCGGCCAGGTCGTCGGACCAGAACCGGCGGCGTTGGAAGGCGTAGGTGGGCAGCGGGACCTGCCGGGCGCCGAGGTCGGCGAAGTGGTCCGACCAGCCGGCCGAGAGGCCACGTACGTGGGTCACGGCGCGCAGCCGCAGCGCCTCGGCGACCTCCGGCCGGTCCCGGCGCAGCATCGGCGCGAAGGCCAGGTCGTCGCCGTCCAGGCAGCCCTGGGCGAGCGCGGTGAGCACCGCGTCGGGGCCGAGTTCGAGGTACGTGGTGACCCCCGCGTCGGCCAGGTGCCGGACGGCGTCGTGGAAGCGGACCGCCTGCCGGACCTGCCGTACCCAGTAGCCGGGGTCGGTGAGCTGCTCGGCGGTGGCCGGCCGGCCGGTCAGGGTGGAGACGACCGGCAGCCGGGGCGGGGCGTACGTGACGCCCAGCGCGACCGCGGCAAACGGGGCCAGCATCGGTTCCATCAGCGGCGAGTGGAAGGCGTGCGACACCCGCAGCCGGGTGGTCTTGCGCTCCCCCAGCCCGGCCAGGACGGCCTCGACGGCGCCCTGCTCGCCGGAGACGACGACCGAGGTCGGCCCGTTGACGGCCGCGAGGTCCGCGCCCGGGACCAGCAGCGGCCGGACCTCCGCCTCGGTGGCCTGGACCGCGACCATCACCCCGCCGGCCGGCAGCGCCTGCATCAGGCCGCCCCGGGCGGCGACCAGCTTGCACGCGTCCGCGAGCGAGAACACCCCGGCCACGTGCGCCGCGGCCAGCTCGCCGATGGAGTGCCCGGCCACGAAGTCCGGGCGTACCCCCCAGGACTCCACCAGGCGGTAGAGGGCGACCTCGATCGCGAACAGGGCCGGCTGGGCGTTGCCGGTGCGGTCCAGCGCCTCCGGGTCGTCGCCCCACAGCACGTCGCGCAGCCCGGGGTCGAAGCCGGCCAGCGCCGCGTCGAACGCCGCCGCGAAGACCGGGTACGCGTCGTACAGCTCCCGACCCATGCCGAGGCGCTGCGCGCCCTGGCCGGTGAAGAGCACGGCCGTGGGCCGTCCGGTCGCCCGGCCGGTCACCAGGTCGGGGTGCGCGGTGCCGCCGGCCAGCGCGGCCAGCGCGGCGTCGCGCTCCGACCCGACGACCACCGCCCGGTACGGCCACGCGGACCGGCCGGTGGCCAGCGAGAAGCCGACATCCAGCGGTCGCTGCCCGGGGCGGTCGCGCAGGTACGCCCGGAGCTTCCCAGCCTGCCCGGCGAGCGCCTCCGGGGTGCGGCCCGACAGCGGCCACGGCACCGCCGACGGCGCCTCCGGCGCGGGATCCGGCTCCGGGGCCGGGGCCGGGGCTTCCAGGATCACGTGCGCGTTGGTCCCGCTGAGCCCGAACGACGAGACGCCCGCCCGGCGCGGCCGGTCGACGGCGGGCCAGGGCCGGGCCTCGGTGAGCAGGTCCACCGCGCCGGCCGTCCAGTCGACGTGCGGCGTGGGCTCGTCGAGGTGGACGATGCCCGGCAGCACGCCGTGCCGCATCGCCAGCACCATCTTGATCACCCCGGCGACACCGGCCGCGGCCTGGGTGTGGCCGAGGTTGGACTTCACCGAGCCGAGCAGCAGCGGCGGCCCGTCGGCCGGCCGGCCGCGCCCGTACGTGGCCAGCAGCGCCTGCGCCTCGATCGGGTCGCCCAGCCGGGTGCCCGTGCCGTGCGCCTCGACGGCGTCGACGTCCGCGGTGGTCAGCCCGGCGTCGGCGAGCGCCTGCCGGATGACCCGCTGCTGGGACGGCCCGTTCGGGGTGGTGATGCCGCTGGAGGCGCCGTCGGAGTTGACGGCGCTGCCGGTCAGCACGGCGAGCACCGGGTGGCCGAGCCGGCGGGCGTCGGAGAGCCGTTCCAGCACCAGCACGCCCACCCCCTCCGAGCAGCCGGTGCCGTCGGCCCGGGCGGAGAAGGACTTGCAGCGGCCGTCGGCGGCCATCCCGCGCTGTGAGCTGAAGTAGACGAACATGTCCGGCGTGGTCATCACGGTGACGCCGCCGGCCAGCGCGAGGGCGCAGTCGCCGCGGCGCAGCGCCTGGCTGGCCCAGTGCATCGCCACCAGGGACGACGAGCAGGCGGTGTCCACCGTCACCGCCGGTCCCTCCAGCCCGAGGTGGAACGCTACCCGGCCGCTGACCAGGCTGCCGTCGCTGGAGCCGAAGCCGTAGTCGTGGTACATCACGCCGGCGAAGACGCCGGTCCGGCTGCCGCGCAGGGTCGACGGGTCGATGCCCGCGCTCTCCACGGCCTCCCAGCTGGTCTCCAGCAGCAGCCGCTGCTGGGGGTCGAGGGAGAGCGCCTCGCGCGGGGACACCCCGAAGAACTCGGCGTCGAAGTCGGCGGCGTCGTAGAGGAAGCCACCCTCCCGGGTGGTGCTCCTGCCCTCGACGCCGGGCTCGGGGTCGTAGAGCGCGTCGACGTCCCAGCCCCGGTCGGTCGGGAAGCCGGCGACGGCGTCGCGGCCCTCGGCGACCAGCTCCCACAGCTCGTCCGGGCCGGTCACGCCGCCGGGATAGCGGCAGGCCATCCCGACGATCGCGATCTGTTCGCCGGCC
Organism: Micromonospora lacuserhaii; assembly: GCF_036902735.1. Lineage (NCBI taxonomy): Bacteria > Bacillati > Actinomycetota > Actinomycetes > Micromonosporales > Micromonosporaceae > Micromonospora > Micromonospora lacuserhaii. Next base: position 6,682 of record NZ_JBAKHO010000052.1, read on the forward strand.
GCCGCGCTGAGCTGCTCGTTCTGCTGGCGCAACCGCTCGTTCTCCAGCATGGAGCGGCGCAGTGCCGTGACGATCTGCTCGACCGAAGTGTCCGTCATCTTCCGCCCCGTTCAGCCGATGTCGCCGGTCGCCATGGCCGCGCGCACCAGGTCGTCGATCGCCATGTCCTGGATGGTCCCGCTCGGGTCCGCTGCCGGTGGCGCGGCGACGGCCGGCGGTGCGCCGGCGGCCGGCGGCCCGGTGAGCGCCAGCAGCGCGTCCAGCAGCCCGGCCTCGCGCAGCCGGGCCGGCGAGACCGAGGCCAGCGCCCGCCGGACCTGCTCGTCGTCGATCGTCACCGGGGCGGCCGCCGGGGCCAGGTTCGGTTCCAGCTCGGTGAGGAGGAACTTCGCCAGCGCCGCCGGGTTCGGGTAGTCGAACATCAGCGTGGCGGGCAGCCGCATGCCGAGCGCGGCGCTGAGCCGGTTGCGCAGCTCGATGGCGGCGAGCGAGTCGAGGCCCAGCTCGGTGAAGCCCCGGGTCCGGTCGATCGCCTCCGGCTCGTCGTGCCGTACCTGTGCCACGTGCGCCACCACCAGGTCGACCAGGAGCCGTTCCCGCTCGTCGTCGGCGAGGCCGGCGAGTCGCTGCTCCAGGCTCGCCTCCGCGGCCGGCGCGGACGCGCCACCGTCGGCGGCGGCGCGGGCCGTCCGGCGCGGCGGGGGCGCACCCATCACGTCGCGGAAGAGCACCGACACCTCACCGGCGGCCTCGGCCAGCGCGGCCGGGTCGATCCGCATCGTCACCAGCACCGGGTCGGGCAGCGTCAGCGCCTCGTCCAGCATCGCCAGCCCCTGCGCCGAGTCGAACGGCGGCATGCCCAGCCGGGCCATCCGCTGCTCCTCGGCGCCGGCGTCGAAGGCGCCGCCGCCCAGCCCGGTCAGCGTCGTCCAGAGGCCGAAGGCGAGGGCCGTCGCGGGCAGCCCCGCCGACCGGCGGTGCGCCGCGAGCGCGTCGACGAACCGGTTGGCCGCCGCGTAGTTCGCCTGGCCGGTCCCCATCAGCAGACCCGAGGTGGACGAGAAGAGCACGAACGCGGCCAGGTCGAGCTCCCGGGTCAACTCGTGCAGGTGCCAGGAGCCGTCGACCTTCGGGCGCAGCACCCGGTCGACCTGCTCGGGGGTCAGCGAGCCGAGCATGGCGTTCTCCATCACCCCGGCGGCGTGCACCACGGCGCGCAGCGGGTGGGCCGCCGGCACCCCGGCCAGCAGGGCGGCGACGGCGGTCCGGTCGGCCACGTCGCAGGCCGCCACGGTGACCTCCGCGCCGAGGGCTTCCAGTTCGGCGCTCAGCGCCCGGGCGTCCGGCGCCTCGGCGCCGCGCCGGCTGGTGAGCAGCAGGTGCCGGACGCCGTGCGCGCTGACCAGGTGCCGGGCGACCAGCGCGCCGAGGCCGCTGGTGCCGCCGGTGACCAGGACCGTGCCGTCGGCGTCCCACGGCGCCGGTGCCGGCGCGTCCGGTGCGGTGGCCCGGGCCAGCCTGGGCACCCGGATCTCGCTGCCGCGGACCGCCACCTCCGGTTCGCCCACCGCGGCGATCGACGCCAGCAGCGGCGCGGCGGCGCGCGGGTCGTCGACGTCGACCAGCACGAACCGGCCCGGATACTCCTGCTCCGCGGCGCGGACCAGACCCCAGACCGGGGCCTGGGTCAGGTCGACGTCGGTGCCGTCGACGTCCGCCGCGCCGGTGGTCACGATCATCAGCCGGGAGTCGGCGTATCGCCGGTCGGCGGTCCACTCCCGACTCAACCGGAGCATCGCGTCCAGCCGGGCCCGGGTGGCGGCCGGCACGTCACCGTCGGCCGGGCCGCAGGCGACCAGCACCACCTCCGGTACGGGTGCCCCGGCGTCGATCGCCGCGCCCAGCGCGGCCAGGTCGGGCAGCACCGGTACGCCGGCGTCGAGCCCGAAGGCGTCCTCACCGAGCACCGCCCAGCGCCCCACCGTCGCCCCGGTCGCCGCGCCGAGCGGCAGGTGCGGCCAGTCCAGCCGGAACACCGACTCCGACCGGCGGACCCCGGTGGCGGCGACCGCGGCCGCGGCCACCCGGTCCGGCGTCACCGCGCGGACGACCAGCGACTCGACCGTGGCCACCGGCGCGCCGGTCGGGTCGGCGAGTTCCAGCCGGACGGCCTCCGAGCCGACCGCCTGGTCCGAGTCGACCCAGTTGATCCGGACCCGCAGCCGGGCCGCCCCGCCGGCGTGCAACGACACCCCGGTCCAGGCGAACGGGAGCTGGGTGCCGCCGACGTCCTGCGGGCGACGCCCGCCGAGGAAGTCGGTGGCGCTGAGCGCGGCGTCCAGCAGCGACGGGTGCAGGCCGAACCGGCCGGCCTCCTCCCGGGCGCCGTCGGGGAGCGCCACCTCGGCGTAGACCTCCCGGTCGCGTCGCCAGACGGCGCGCAGGCCCCGGAACATCGGACCGTAGTGGTAGCCCTGGCCGGTCAGGTAGTCGTACACGTCGCTGATGTCGACCGGCTCCGCGCCCGGCGGCGGCCAGGCGGTGAGCCCGAACCCGGCGGCGCCGGCAGTCGGCGCCCCGGGGGCGAGGAAGCCGGAGACGTGCCGGGTCCAGCCGACCTCGGCGGGGGCGTCCTCCACCCGGGAGTGGATGGTGAACGGGCGCCGGCCGGCCGCGTCCGGCGCGGCGACGACCACCTGCAGCGCGGTGCCGCCCACCGACGGCAGCGGCATCATCGCCTCGATGGTCAGCTCCTCGATCACGTCGCAGCCGACCTCCTCGGCGGCGCGCAGCGCCAGCTCGACGTAGCTGGTGCCGGCGAGCAGCACCGTGCCGAGCACCGAGTGGTCCCCGATCCAGGGCTGGGTCTGCACCGACAGCCGGCCGGTCATGGTCACCGTCCCGGAGTCCGGGGACACCACCACCGCGGCGAGCATCGGGTGCCGGGCGGCGTGCTGGCCGAGCCCGGCCGGGTCCCCCGCCGGCGCGGCGGGCACGTCCAGCCAGTACCGGCGCCGCGCGAACGCGTACGTGGGCAGGTCGACCCGGTGTACCGGCCGGCCGGCGAAGAAGCCGGACCAGTCGACGGGCGGGCCGGCGACGTGCAGCCGGGCCACCGCCTCGGTGAGCGTGGCCACCTCGGACCGGTCGCGGCGCAGCGCCGGGACGACGAGCACGGCCGGGTCGTCCAGCCCGGCCTGCGCCAGCGCGGTGAGGACGGCGTCGGGCCCGATCTCGAGCAGCCGGGTGGCGCCCCCGGCGAGCACGGTGGCCACCCCGTCGGCGAAGCGGACCGCGTCGCGGACGTGGCGTACCCAGTAGCCGGGGTCGGTGAGCTGCTCGGTGGTGGCCACCGCGCCGGTCACGTTGGAGACCACCCGGACGGTCGGCGGGTGGTACGTCAGCTCCTCGGCCACCCGGCGGAACTCGGCGAGCATCGGCTCCATCAGCACCGAGTGGAAGGCGTGCGACACCCGCAGTCCGGTGGTCTTGCGCCCGGTCTCCGCGACCTGGCGGGCGACCTCGCGGACCTCCTCCTCGGCGCCGGAGATGACGACGGCGTGCGGGCCGTTGACCGCGGCGATGCCGACCCGCTCGGTGAGCAGCGGCCGGACCTCCGCCTCGGTGGCCTGCAGCGCCACCATCGCGCCGCCGGGCGGGAGGGCCTGCATGAGCCGGCCGCGGGCGGCGACCAGCCGGCAGGCGTCGGCCAGCGACAGCACGCCGGCGACGTGCGCGGCGGCGAGTTCGCCCACGGAGTGGCCCACCAGCAGGTCCGGGCGTACGCCCCAGGACTCCACCAGGCGGTGCAGCGCCACCTCCAGGGCGAACAGGGCCGGCTGGGTGCAGCCGGTGCGGTCGAGTTCCGCCGCCTCCGCGCTGTCCGGCGCGGCGAAGAGGACCTCCCGCAGTGGACGGTCCAGGTGCGGGTCCAGGTGGGCGCAGACGTCGTCCAGCGCCGCGGCGAAGACCGGGTACGCCTCGGCCAGCTCGCGACCCATCCCGGGGCGCTGGGCGCCCTGGCCGGAGAAGAGGAAGGCGGTCAGCCCCTCCTCGGCGGCGGTGCCGGTCAGGGTGGCCGGGGCGGGCGTGCCGGCGGCGAGCGCGGCGAGGTCGGCCAGCGCGGACGCCCGGTCGACGGCCGGTACGACGGCCCGGTGCGGCAGCGCGGCGCGGGCGGTGCCGAGCGAGTACGCGACGTCGGGCAGGTCGGCGTCGGGGTGGGCGGTCAGGTGCGCGTGCAGCGCGCGGGCCTGCCCGGGCAGCGCCGCCGCGGTACGGGCGGAGAGCACCAGCGGAACCGGGCCGGGAACGGCTCCGGCGGGCGCCGCCGACGGTGCGCTCCGAGCTGCGGGCGCTTCCTCGATGATCATGTGGGCGTTGGTGCCGCTGAGCCCGAACGAGGAGACACCGGCGCGGCGGGGGCGGCCGTCGTGCCGCCACTCGACCGGGTCGGTGAGCAGCCGGACGTCCCCGGCGGACCAGTCCACCTGCGGCGACGGCTCGTCGACGTGCAGCGTTCGCGGCAGCAGCCCGTGGCGCAGCGCCATCACCATCTTGATGACGCCGCTGACCCCGGCCGCCGCCTGGGCGTGCCCGATGTTCGACTTGACCGAGCCGAGCCAGAGCGGGCGTCCGTCGGGGCGTTCCTGGCCGTACGCGGCGAGCAGGGCCTGCGCCTCGATCGGGTCGCCGAGCCGGGTGCCGGTGCCGTGCCCCTCGACCGCGTCCACGTCGGCGGCGGCGAGCCCGGCGGCGGCGAGCGCCGCCCGGATGACCCGCTGCTGGGACGGGCCGTTCGGCGCGGTGAGGCCGTTCGACGCGCCGTCCTGGTTGATCGCCGAGCCACGGATGACGGCGAGCACCGGGTGCCCGTTGCGGTGGGCGTCGGAGAGGCGCTCCAGCAGCAGCAGGCCGAGCCCTTCGGCCCAGGCGGTGCCGTCGGCGGCGCCGGCAAAGGCCTTGCACCGGCCGTCGGCGGCGAGACCGCGCTGCTGGCTGAAGTCGACGAAGATCTCCGGCGTCGGCATCACCGTGACGCCGCCGGCCAGCGCCATCGCGACCTCGCCGTTGCGCAGCGCCTGGGCGGCCAGGTGCAGCGCCACCAGCGACGAGGAGCAGGCGGTGTCGACGGTGACGGCCGGGCCCTCCAGCCCGAGGGTGTACGCGACCCGGCCGGAGGCGATGCTCGCCGCGCTGCCGTTGCCGACGTACCCGGACAGCTCCGCCGGGATCTCCGGCAGTCGGCTGGCGTAGTCGTGGTACATCACGCCGGCGTAGATGCCGGTGCGGCTGCCCCGCATGGCGACCGGGTCGATGCCGGCCCGCTCGAACGCCTCCCAGGCGCCCTCCAGCAGCAGCCGCTGCTGCGGGTCCATGGCCAGCGCCTCGCGCGGCATGATGCCGAAGAACTCGGCGTCGAAGTCGGCGGCGTCGTGCAGGAAGCCGCCGGCCCGGGTGTAGCTCTTGCCGGGGGTGCCGGGCTCGGGGTCGTAGATCCGGTCGCCGGGCCAGCCCCGGTCGGTCGGGAAGGGACCGATCGCGTCGCCCGAGTCGGCGACGAGCTGCCACAGCTCCTCGGCGGAGCGGACACCGCCGGGGAAGCGGCAGCTGATCCCGACGATCGCCACCGGGTCGTCGTCGGTCGCGGTGGCCCGCTCGGGTACGGGCGTCGGCTCGCCGGCGGTGGCACCGGTGAGCGCGGTGGCCAGTTCCTCGGCGACGGCCCGGGTGTTCGGGTGGTCGAAGACCAGCGTGGCGGGGAGCCGCAGACCGGTCGCCCCGCTCAGCGCGTTGCGCAGCTCCACCGCCGCGAGGGAGTCGAAGCCGAGCTCGCGGAACGCCCGGTCGGGGGCGATCGCCGCCGCCCCGTCGTGGCCGAGGACCGCGGCGACGTGGCCGCGGACCAGCTCGACCAGGGCCCGGCGCAGGTCGGCGGGGCCGAGCCCGGCGAGCCGCTCGGCGAATGCCCCGCCGGTCGCCGCGCCGGGCACGGGCCGCCGGGGCGGCGTCGGGACGAGCCCGCGCAGCAGCGCCGGCAACTCCCCGGTACGGGCCCGCAGCGCGGCCCGGTCGACCCGGGTGAGCACCAGCGTGGTGGCCGGGTCGGCCAGTGCCGCGTCGAAGAGCGCCAGGGCGTCGTCGGCGGGCAGGGCGGGCAGGCCGAGGCGGCGCATCCGGTCGAGGTCGGCCCCGGTGAGCGTGCCGCCGAGGCCGCTGTCGACCGCCCACATCCCGTACGCCAGGGAGGTGGCCGGCAGGCCGGCGGCCCGGCGGTGCGCGGCGAGCGCGTCGAGGAAGACGTTCGCGGCCGCGTAGTCGCCCTGCCCGGCGGCGAGGACCAGGCCGCCGGCCGAGGAGACCAGCACGAACGCGTCGAGCGGCCGGTCGCGGGTCAGCTCGTGCAGGTGCCAGGCCCCGTCGACCTTGGGCGGTAGCACCACGTCCAGCTGGGCGTCGGTGAGCGAGCCGAGGGTGCCGCCCACGGCGGTGCCGGCCGCGTGCACGATCCCGGTCAGCGGCTGTGCGGCGGGGATCCCGGCGAGCAGGGCGGCCACCTCGGCGCGGTCGGTCACGTCGCAGGCCGCGACGGTCACCTCGGCGCCGGCGGCGCGCAGCTCGGCGGCGAGCGCGGCGGCGCCCGGGGCGTCCGGGCCGCGCCGGCTGGTGAGCAGCAGGTGCCGGACGCCGTGCGCGCCGACGAGGTGGCGGGCGAGGAGGGCGCCCAGGCCACCGGTGCCGCCGGTGACCAGCACGGTCCCGGTGGACGACCAGGGCGCGGCGGTCCCGCCGGCGGCCTCGGGGGCCGCCCGGACCAGCCGGGGCGCGAGGACCGCTCCCCCGCGTACGGCGAGTTCGGGCTCGCCGGTTCCGGCGGCGGCGGCCAGCGCGGCGGTGGACTCCGGCGTCCCGTCGGTGTCGACGAGCTGCACCCGGCCCGGCTGCTCGGCCTGGACGGCCCGGACGAGCCCCCAGGCCGGCGCGAGCCGCGGGTCGACCTGGTCGCCGTCGTGCACCGCGACGGCGTCCCGGGTGACCACCACGAGCCGGGCGCCGGTGTGCCGTTCGTCGGCCAGCCAGGCGCGCAGCCGCGCCACGAGGGCGCCGGTGACCGCGCGGGCGGCACCGGGCACGTCGAGCTCCCCGGGGGCCTGGACGGTGAGCGCCACCAGCGCCGGCACCGGCGTGCCGTCGCCGGTCTCGGGCAGCTGTTCGCCGGTCGGGGTGACCGGGCGGGGCTGCCAGTCGATCCGGAACATCGCCTCGTCGGCGGGGGTCTCGGCGTCGTGCAGCTGGGCCGCCGAGACGGGCCGGGAGACGAGTGTCTCGACGGTGGCCACCGGCCGGCCAGCCTCGTCGGCGAGCCACATCGCCGACACCTCGTCGCCGCGCAGCCGGCGCAGCCGGACCCGCAGCGCGGTGGCACCGGCGGCGTGCAGGGTGACGCCGGTCCAGTCGAACGGCATCAGGGTGGGCGCGTCGGGGTCCTCGTCGAGCAGGTCGGCGTGCATCGCGGCGTCCAGCAGGGCCGGGTGCAGGCCGAACCGTCGGCCGTCGGCCTGCGCCGACTCGGGCAGGGCCACCTCGGCGTACACCTCGTCGCCGCGGCGCCAGGCCGCCCGCAGGCCCTGGAAGGCCGGGCCGTAGCCGTAGCCGCGCGCGCCCAGCCGGTCGTACGCGTCGGTGACGTCGACCGGGGTGGCGTCGGCCGGCGGCCACTGCACCAGGTCGAACGCGGGTGCCGCCGGCTCGGGGCTGAGCGTGCCGGTGGCGTGCCGCAGCCAGGGCGCGTCGGCGTCGGCGCGGGAGTGGATGGTCACCGGGCGGGCGCCGGTGGCGTCGGGGTCGCCGACGGCCACCTGGATCGCCACCCCGCCGTGCGCGGGAAGCACCAGCGGCGCCTGCAGGGTCAGCTCGTCGATCCGGCCGCAGCCCACCTGGTCGCCGGCGCGTACGGCCAGCTCGACGAAGCCGGTGCCGGGGAGCAGGACCCGGCCGAGGACGTCGTGGTCGGCGAGCCAGCCGGCGGCGGTGAGCCGGCCGGTGAGCACGAGCCCGTCCCGGTCGGCGGCGGCCACCACGGCGCTGAGCATCGGGTGGTCGACGGCTTCCAGGCCGGCCGCGCCGACGTCGCCGGTGACCGGGGAGACGTCCAGCCAGTACCGGCGGCGCTGGAACGGATAGGTGGGCAGGTCGAGGACGCGGGCGGGGTCGTACCGGCCGGCGTACCGGGCGGCCCAGTCGACGGGTACGCCCCGCGACCAGGCCCGGCCGACCGCGGTGAGCAGTTCGCGGGCCTCGTCCCGGTCGCGCCGCTGGGTGGCCAGCACGGTGGTGTCGCCGTCGGCGGCGAGGGCGGTGAGCACGGCGTCCGGGCCGATCTCCAGGCAGGTCGACACGCCGCGCCCGGCGAGGGTGGTGACGGCGTCGGCGAACCGGACGGCGTGCCGGACGTGCCGCACCCAGTACTCCGGATCGGTCAGCTCCCCGATGCCCGCCAGCTCGCCGGTGAGGGTCGACACCAGCGGGATCGACGGCGCGGAGTAGGTCAGCGACTCGGCGACCGCCCGGAAGTCGGCGAGCATCGGCTCCATCAGCGGGGAGTGGAAGGCGTGCGACACCCGCAGCCGGCTGCTCCGGCGCTCCCCCAGCTTGGCCAGCACGGCCTGGACAGCCGCCTCCGCGCCGGAGACGACCACCGAGGTCGGGCCGTTGACCGCCGCGAGGTCGACGCCGTCGACCAGCAGCGGCCGGACCTCGTCCTCGGTGGCCTGGACCGCGACCATCACGCCGCCGGCGGGCAGCGCCTGCATCAGGCTGCCCCGGGCGGCGACCAACGCGCCGGCGTCCGCCAGGGAGAACACGCCGGCCACGTGCGCGGCGGCCAGCTCGCCGATGGAGTGCCCGGCCACGAAGTCCGGGCGCACCCCCCAGGATTCGAGGAGTCGGAAGAGCGCCACCTCGAAGGCGAAGAGCGCGGGCTGGGCGTTGCCGGTGGCGTTCAGCGCCTCGACGTCGTCGCCCCAGAGCACGTCGCGCAGCCCGGGGTCGAAGCCGGCCAGCGCCGCGTCGAACGCCGCCGCGAAGACCGGGTACGCGTCGTACAGCTCGCGGCCCATGCCGAGGCGCTGGGCGCCCTGGCCGGTGAAGAGCGCGGCCACCTTGCCGTCGCGCACCTCGTCGGCGTCGCCGCCGGTCGCGACCGCGGCCAGGGCGTCGGCAAGCTCGGCGCGATCGGCGCCGACCACGACCGCCCGGTGGGCGAGCGCGGCCCGGGTGGTCGCCAGCGCGTGGCCGGCGTTCGCCAGGTCCGGTTCGGGCAGCGTGTCGAGGTGGGCGTGCAGCAGCCGGGCCTGCTCCCGCAGCGCGGGCCCGGTCTTCGCCGAGAGCACCCAGGGCAGCGGTCCGCCGTCGGCGGCGACGACCGGGCCGACCGGGGCCGGGTCGGCGGGCGGTTCCTCCAGGACGACGTGCGCGTTGGTGCCGCTGATGCCGAACGAGGAGACACCGGCGCGTCGGGGCCGCTCCGACCGGGGCCAGTCGTGCTCGGTGGTGAGCAGCTCCACCGCGCCGTCGGTCCAGTCCACCTGCGGTGACGGCGTGTCCGCGTGCAGGGTTCGGGGCAGGGTGCCGTGCCGGATGGCCAACACCATCTTGATCACTCCAGCGACGCCGGCCGCGGCCTGGGCGTGGCCGATGTTCGACTTGACCGAGCCGAGCAGCAGTGGACGCCCGTCGGCGGGCCGCTCCGCGCCGTACGTGGCGAGCAGCGCCTGTGCCTCGATCGGGTCGCCCAGGGTGGTGCCGGTGCCGTGGCCCTCGACCGCGTCCACGTCGGCGGGGCGCAGCCCCGCGGTGGCCAGCGCCTGCCGGATCACCCGCTGCTGGGAGGGGCCGTTCGGGGCGGTCATCCCGTTGCTCGCGCCGTCGGAGTTGACCGCCGAGCCGCGTACCAGCGCCAGCACCCGGTGTCCCCGGCGGCGGGCGTCGGAGAGCCGTTCCAGCAGCACCAGGCCGATGCCCTCGCCCCAGCCGACCCCGTCGGCACCGGCGCCGAAGGACCGGCACCGGCCGTCCGAGGAGAGACCGCCCTGCCGGCTCATGTCGACGAAGGTGTCCGGGGTGGACATCACCGTGACGCCGCCCGCGAGGGCCAGCCGGCACTCGCCCCGGCGCAGCGCCTGCGCCGCGAGGTGCAGCGCGACCAGCGACGACGAGCAGGCGGTGTCGACCGTGACGGCCGGCCCCTCCAGCCCGAAGGTGTACGCGATCCGGCCGGTCGCGATGCTGGCGAGGCTGCCGTTGCCGTGGTAGCCGGCGAGCTCCTCGGGCAGTGGGCCGAGGCGCAGGCCCCAGTCGTGGTACATGACGCCGGCGAACACGCCGGTGTCGCTGCCGCGCAACGTCGCCGGGTCGACGCCGGAGCGCTCGAAGGTCTCCCAGGCGACCTCGAGCAGCAGGCGCTGCTGCGGGTCCATCGCCTGGGCCTCGCGGGGGCTGATGCCGAAGAAGTCCGCGTCGAACCCGGCGGCGTCGTGCAGGAAGCCGCCCTCGTTGGAGTACGTCCGGCCGGGCCGGCCGCGCTCCGGGTCGTACACCTCGGGGTCCCAGCCCCGGTCGGTGGGGAAGGTGGAGATCGCGTCGTCGCCGCGCAGCACCAGCTCCCACAGCTCCTCCGGCGAGGTGACCCCGCCCGGGTAGCGGCAGGCCATCCCGACGATCGCGATCGGCTCGTCGGCCGGGACCGCGGCGACCGGCGCGCTCGGCGCGGCGGGGGCCGACGCCGCGAAGAGCCGCTCGGCGAGGTGCCGGGCGAGCGCGGTGGAGGTCGGGTGGTCGAACGTCAGGGTGGCCGGCAGCCGCAGGCCGGTCAGGCCGGCGACCCGGTTGCGCAGCTCCACCGCGGCGAGCGAGTCGAACCCGATCTCGCTGAAGGCCCGGTCCGGTCCGACGTCCCGCGCGCCGTCGTGGCCGAGGACGGCGGCGACCTGGGCCCGGACCAGGTCGAGCAGCGCCTCGGTCCGGCCCGCCTCGTCGAGGCCACCGAGTTCGGCGGCGAGCGGCAGGTCGGCGGTCGGCGCGGCGGTGGCGGCCCGCCGCACGGGCACCCGGACCAGGTCGCGCAGCAGCGCCGGTACGCCGTCCGCCCGCCGGGCGGCCGCCGCGGCGTCGAGCCGGACCGGGACGACCGTCGGCGTCGTGCCGTCGAGGGCCCGGTCGAACAGCGCGACGCTCTGCGCGCCGGTCAGCGGCGCGAGACCGGACCGTTCGATGCGCTGCACCGCCGCCGGGTCGAGCCGGGCGCCCATCCCGCCGGTGCCGGTCCAGAGGCCCCAGGCGAGCGAGGTGGCCGGCAGGCCCTCGGCGCGGCGGCGGGTGGCCAGCGCGTCGAGGAAGTGGTTCGCGGCGGCGTAGTTGCCCTGCCCGGGGGCGTCCAGCAGGGTCGCGGTGGAGGAGAAGAGGACGAACGCGTCGAGCGGCCGGTCGCGGGTCAGCTCGTGCAGGTGCCAGGCCGCGTCCGCCTTGGCGGGGAAGACGGTGTCCAGCCGTTCCGGGGTGAGCGTGGTGACGACGCCGTCGTCGAGCACCCCGGCGGCGTGCACCACGGCGGTGAGCGGGTGGGCCGCCGGCACGGCGTCCAGCAGCGCGGCGAGCGCCGCCCGGTCGGACACGTCGCAGGCCGCCACGGTGACGTCCGCGCCGAGCGCGGTCAGTTCGGCGGTCAGCGTGGCGACGCCCGGGGTGTCGCCGCCGCGCCGGCCGGCGAGCAGCAGGTGCCGGACCCCGCGCGCGGCCACCAGGTGCCGGGCCACCTCGGCGCCGACGCCGCCGGTGCCGCCGGTGACCAGCACGGTGCCGGTCGGGCTCCAGGCGAAGGCGCCGGACGGCTCGGGCGCCGGACGCAGCCGCGGCACCAGCACCGTCCCGGCCCGCACGGCGAGTTCCGGCTCCCCGGCGGCCAGCGCCGCGGCGACCGCGCCGGGCAGCGCGGCGGCGGACCGGTCGTCGTCGTCGAGGTCGGCGAGGAGGAAGCGGTCGGGGTGTTCGGCCTGGGCCGCCCGCACCAGACCCCAGACCGGGGCCTGGACCGGGTCGGCCGGGTCGTCCGCGACGGCCTGCGCCCGCCGGGTCGCCACCACCAGCCGGGCGTCCCCGGTCCGCTCGTCGGCGAGCCAGTCGCGCAGCAGCTCGAGGGTACGGGCGGTGACCGCCCGCGCCGCCCCGGGCACGTCGCCGCCGGCCGGGTCGACCGTGGCCAGCACCAGGGCCGGCACCGGTCCCGCCGCCAGCGCGTCGTACGGCGCGAGCGGGGCGGGCGGTGCCGTGACGGGCGTGCCGAGCGGGCGCCAGTCCACCGTGTACAGGGCACCGGCCCGGTCGGGTGCGGGCGGTGTGGCGGTGAGCGGGCGGACCACGTACGACTCGATCGTGGCGACCGGTGCGCCGGCGGCGTCGGCCAGCGTGAGCGCGACCGCGACCGGGCCGAGCGCGACGATCCGGACCCGCACCGCGGCGGCCCCGCCGGCGTGCAGCGACACCCCGCTCCAGGAGAACGGCACCCGGACGTCGGTGGTGTCGGCGGGCGGGTTCGCGTGGTCGGTGGCCTGGAGCACCGCGTCGAGCAGCGCCGGGTGCAGGCCGAAGCCGGCGGCGGTGTCCCGTACCGGGTCGGGGAGCGCGATCTCGGCGAAGATCTCGTCGCCGCGGCGCCACACGGCGCGCAGGCCCTGGAACGCCGGCCCGTAGCCGTAGCCCTGGGCCACCAGCTCCGGATAGAAGTCGGTCACGTCGACCGGGGTGGCGCCCGGGGGCGGCCAGACCGCGAGACCGGTCGCGGGGGCGCGGTGCGGGGCCAGCCAGCCCGCCGCGTGCCGGGTCCAGCCCTCGGTCTCGGCGCCCTCGGCCCGGGAGTGCAGCTCGATGCCGCGCCGCCCGGTCGCGTCGGGGGCGCCAACCACGGCCTGCACGGCGACGCCGCCGTCGGCCGGCAGCACCAGCGGGGCGGCCAGCGTCAGCTCCTCGACCGTGCCGCAGCCCACCTGCTCGCCGGCGCGCAGCGCCAGTTCCAGGAAGGCGGTGCCGGGCAGCAGGTTGGCCGCGGCGACGACGTGGTCGGCGAGCCACGGGTGGGCCCGTACCGCGATCCGGCCGGTCAGCACGGTGGAGTCGGCCCCGGCCAGCGGCACCGCCGCGCCGAGGAAGGGGTGCCGGGCCGCGATCTGGCCGAGGCCGGGGACGTCGCCCCGGCCTGCCGCCGCGCCGGAGAGCCAGAAGTGACGGTGCTGGAAGGCGTACGTCGGCAGGGGCACCGGCGTGCCGTGCCCGCCGAGCAGCCCGGCGGCGTCGAGCCGGCCGCCGCGGGTGTGCGCGACGGCCGCCGCGGTGACCGCCTCGCGCCGTTCGTCGCGGTCCCGGCGCATCGTGGGTACGAAGACGGGCCCGCCGGGTCGGCCGGCCGCCGCCTCGCGGCCCAGCGCCGACAGCACCGGGTCGGGTCCGAGTTCCAGGAAGGTGGCGACGTCGCGGTCGAGCAGCCAGGTCAGGCCGTCGTGGAAGCGGACGGCCGCGCGCACGTGCCGCACCCAGTAGCCGGGGTCGGTGAGCTCCTCGGTGGTGGCGAGCCGGCCGGTGACGGAGGAGACCACGGGCACGGTCGGCGGGCGGTAGTCGAGGACCGAGGCGACCCGGCCGAACTCGGCCAGCATCGGCTCCATCAGCGGGGAGTGGAAGGCGTGGCTGACGTCGAGCCGTCGGGTGCGCCGGCCGAGGGCGGCGAAGCGTGCGACGACGGCGTCGACGGCGTCGCCCGCGCCGGAGACCACCAGCTGCTCGGGGCCGTTGATCGCGGCGAGGTCCAGCCGCTCGTCGAGCAGCGGCCGCAGCTCCGCCTCGGTGGCCTGGACGGCGGCCATCCCGCCCCCGGCCGGCAGCTCCTGCATCAGCCGGCCCCGGGCGGCGACCAGGGCGGCGGCGTCGGGCAGCGAGAGCACCCCGGCCGCGTGCACGGCGGCGAGCTCCCCGATCGAGTGGCCGGCGACGAAGTCGGGGCGCAGTCCCCACGACTCGAGGAGCCGGAACAGCGCCACCTCGACCGCGAACAGGGCGGGCTGGGCGTACCCGGTGGTGTGCAGCAGCGCGGCCTCTGGCGTGCCCTCGGCGGCGAAGAGCACGTCCCACAACGAGGTGTCGAGCTGGAGGTCGAGGTGCCCGATGGCGGTCTCGAGTGCCTCGGCGAAGACCGGGTACGCGGCGTGCAGCGCCCGGCCGGCCCCCAGGCGCTGGCTGCCCTGGCCGGTGAAGAGGTACGCGAGCAGGCCGTCGCGGGCCAGGTCGGTGACGACCGCCGGGTCGGTGCCGCCGGCGGCCAGGGCCCGCAGGCCGCGGCGGGCCTCGTCCGGGTCGCCGGCCAGGACGACCGCCCGGTGCGGCAGCGCCGCCCGACCGGTGAGCAGGGACAGTCCGACGTCGGCCAGGCCGGGCGCGGCCTCGTCGTCGGTGGCCGCCAGCAGCCGCTCGGCCTGCGCGCGCAGGGCCGCGTCGCTGCGGGCGGAGAGGGCGAGCGGGACCACGGCGGGCGCCGGACCGGCCGGGGCGGGGTGCGGCGGGGCGGGCTCGTCGGTGGGTTCGGCGACGATGACGTGGGCGTTGGTGCCGCTGATGCCGAAGGCGGACACGCCGGCGCGGCGCGGCTCGTCGGTGCGCGGCCAGGGCAACGCCTCGGTGAGCAGCGCGACGTTGCCGGCGGTCCAGTCCACGTTGGGCGTCGGCGCGTCGACGTGCAGGGTGCGGGGCAGCGTGTCGTGCCGCATCGCCATGATCATCTTGATGATGCTGGCGGCGCCGCCGGCGGCCTGGGTGTGCCCGAGGTTCGACTTCACCGAACCGAGCCGCAGCGGGCGGCCGGCTGGCCGGTCCCGACCGTACGCGGCGATCAGCGCCTGCGCCTCGATCGGGTCACCGAGCATCGTGCCCGTGCCGTGCGCGTCGACGGCGTCGACCTGCGCGGCGGTGAGCCCGGCGTTGGCCAGCGCCTGCCGGATCAGCCGGCGCTGGGCGACCCCGCTCGGCGCGGTGAGCCCGTTGCTGGCCCCGTCGGAGTTGATCGCGGTCCCGGCGACCACGGCGAGCACCGGATGGCCGAGCCGGCGCGCGTCGGAGAGCCGTTCGAGGACGAGCAGCCCGACCCCCTCGGCGAACGCGGTGCCGTCGGCGGAGGCGGCGAACGGCTTGGCGACGCCGTCCGGGGCGAGGCCACGCTGCCGGCTGAACGCGGTGAAGACACCGGGGGTGCCGATGACCGCCACCCCGCCGGCGAGCGCCAGCGCGGACTCCCCGCGCCGCAGCGACTCGACCGCCAGGTGCAGCGCGACCAGGGAACCCGAGCAGGCGGTGTCGACGGTGAGCGCCGGACCCTCCAGGCCCAGCGTGTAGGCCACCCGTCCGGACAGGACACTGGTGGTGTTGCCGGTCAGCAGGTACGCGTCGAGGCCGTCGGGCGCCTCGTGCAGGCGTACCCCGTACTCCTGCGGTTCGGCGCCGATGAAGACGCCGGTGCGGCCGCCGCGCAGCCCGGTCGGGTCGATGCCGGCCCGCTCCAGGGCCTCCCAGGCGGTCTCCAGGACGAGCCGCTGCTGCGGGTCCATCGCGATGGCCTCGCGCCGGCCGATGCCGAAGAAGTCGGCGTCGAAGCCGGCCGCGTCGGCGAGGAACCCCCCGTGCCGCACGTACGTCGTTCCCGGCCGGTCCGGGTCGGGGTCGTAGAGGTTGTCCAGGTCCCAGCCCCGGTCGGTCGGGAACGGGCTGAGCACGTGTTCGCCGTCGGCGACCAGCCGCCAGAGCTGCTCCGGCGAGTCGACGCCGCCCGGGTAGTGGCAGCCGATGCCGATGATCGCGACCGGCTCGTCGGTCGCGCCGGTGGTGGCCACCGGGGCGGGCCCGCCGTCGGCGAGGCCGAGCAGCTCGGCGCGCAGGTGCTCGGCGAGCAGAGCCGGGGTCGGGTGGTCGAAGCCCACGGCGACGGGCAACGCCAGGCCGGTGGTCGCGTTGAGCCGGGCGTGCAGCTCGACGAGGCCGAGCGAGTCCAGACCCTGCTCCCGGAAGGACGACTCGACCGCCACCACGACGTCCTCGTCGGGGCGGATCCGTCGCAGCACCGCGAGCAGCTGCCCGCCGACCAGCTCCCGGAGCAGCCGGACCTGTTCGGGCCCCGGCAGGCCGGTCAGCTGACGCGTCAGCGCCGCACGTCGTTCCGCCAGGTGGTCGCCGTCCGAGACGGCGCCGCGAGAATCGCGCATCGACGCACACTCCATTTATCAACGCTAATTCCGACAGGCGTCACCCACGGGGGACCCATGAATCGGAACCGTACGCAGCCGATCGCGGTCGCCCCACCCCTACGGACCCCTAACGGGAGTCGGCTCCTCCACAGAAGACGGAGCGGGGCGACCGGCTATCCCTACACTCCGAAATATGAGTCGAACAACCGTCCCGGAAATACGGTGCCCGGAGAAACTGCACGAATTCCTGTTGTGCCACGCGTCGACCCGACCGGATCATCCGGCCGTCGTCGAACGGACCGGATCCGGCGATCTCGAGACCGTCTCCTACCGCGCGCTGCGGGACCGCGCCGAGACGTACGCGGCGGCCCTGGCCGAGCTGGGGCTCGACGTCGGCGACCGGGTGGTGGTGGACTCCGACACCTCGGCGTCGGCGATCGCGCTGGTGATCGCCTGTTCCCTGCGCGGTCTCACCTTCGTCCCGGTGAGCCCGGAGTCGCCGACCCGGCGGGTGCTCACGGTGGCCGAGACCGCCGGCGCGGTGCTGCACCTCCAGCCGCCCGACGGCCGACGCGAGGGACTGCCGCCGGAGCTGGGCGCCGCCCGGTTCGGCCCGGCCGGGCTGACCGTGCAGCGGGCACCCGCGCGCCGGCCGCACCGCCGGGTGGCGTCGACCCCCACCGACCCGGCGTACATCGTCTTCACCTCGGGGACCACCGGCCGGCCCAAGGGCGTGGTGATGAGCCACCGGGCGGTGCTCGCGTTCTACCGGGGCATGCTCGCGCACGACATCGTCGGCCCGGGCGACCGGGTGGCCACCACCTCGCCGTTGCAGTTCGACTTCTCGCTGCTCGACGTCGGCCTGGCGCTCGGCAGCGGCGCCACCGTGGTGCCGGTGCCCCGGGCCCTGCTGCGCTGGCCGCGCCGCTTCCTCGGCTTCCTCGCCGACACCGGCGCCACCCAGGTCAACGGCGTGCCGTCGATCTGGCGGCCGGCGCTGCGGCACGAGCCCGACCAACTCGCCACCCTGGAGCGGCTGCGCGGCGTCCTCTACTCCGGCGAGAGCTTTCCCCTGCCCGAGCTGCGGCACCTGCGCAAGCTGCGGCCGGGGCTGCGGATCGTCAACTGCTACGGCAGCACCGAGTCGATCGCCTGCTCCTTCACCGACGTGCCCGACCCCGTGCCGGACGACGCCGAGCGGATCTCCATCGGCGTCGCGCACCCGGGCGCGGAACTGCTGCTGCTGGACGACTCCGGTGAGCCGGTCCGCGCCCCCGGCGTGCTCGGCCAGCTCTACCTGCGCAGCCCGGCGCTGTTCACCGGGTACTGGGACGACCCCGAGGCCACGGCGGCGGCGCTGGTGCCCGATCCGGTGGAGCCCCGCTCCGGGCAGCGGGTGTTCCGCACCGGCGACCTGGCCTACCGGGGCGGCGACGGCGCGCTGTACTTCAGCAGCCGGCTCGACTCGCAGGTGAAGATCCGGGGCAACCGGGTCGAACTGGGCGAGGTGGAACGGCGGCTGTCGGAGTGCGCCGGGGTGACCGCGGCGACCGTGCTGGTGCTGCCCCAGCCGAACGGCGAACCCGGGCTCTGCGCGTTCGTGGCCACCGCGCCGGGCGCGGAGGCGGTCGGCGGGCGACTCGGGGCGTTCTGCAAGGAGACGCTCCCCGACTACATGGTCCCGGCGGAGCTGCACCTGCTCAGCGAGCTGCCGGTGACCGTGAACGGCAAGGTCGACAAGGCGGCCCTGGTCGAGTGGCGCGCCGCCCGCGACTGACCACCGCGCCGCGGCGGAGCCGCCCGCTCCGCCGCGGTCGCGCCGGTCACGCGGGTACGGCCGCGGCCTCCCGGGCCAGCCGCCCCCGGTCCACCTTGCGGTTCGGGTTGAGCGGCAACTCGTCGAGGTGCCGGTAGGTGCGCGGCAGCATGCCGGCCGGCAGGAGCTGGCGCAGCTGCCGGGCGAGCACCGCCGCCGGGGTCACCTCACCGGTGTAGAAGACCACCAGCTCCAGCCCGTCGTCGCTCGCCCGGGTGACCGCCACCGCGTCCTCCACCCCGGCGCAGGCCCGCAGGGCGTGCTCGACCTCGGCCAGCTCGACCCGCCAGCCCTGGAGCTGCACCTGGGAGTCCAGCCGCCCCAGGTAGACCAGCTCGCCGTCGGCGAGCCGCCGGACCCGGTCACCGGTGCGGTACCAGCGGCGCCCGTCCCGGTCGAGGAACCGGCCCTCGTCGTCGGCGGGGTCGAGGTAGCCCGCGGTGAGCTGCGGGCCGGTGATGCAGAGCTCACCCTCGGTCGGCGACTCCCGGCCGTCGGCGTCGAGCAGCACGTGGTCGTGGCCGGCGTGCACGGTGCCGATCGGGGTCAGCCCGTTGACGCAGCGCGCCGGTGAGGTGGCCGGCGACCAGCGGTGCCCGGTGACGGTGATGGTCAGCTCCGTCGGGCCGTAGATGTTCTCCAGGGTGGACCGGTCGGCGGCGCCCTGCCAGTCCTCGGCGTCGGCCGCGCGCAGCGCCTCGCCGGCGAAGAGGCTCCACCGCAGCCCGGGCAGCGCGCCCGGCCCGAGGCCGCCCATCCGCCGGACCAGCCCGATGCTGCTGGGGGTGGAGAACCAGACGGTCATCCGCCGTTCGGCGACGAAGGCCGGCAGGTCGCGGTACGCCTGCGCCGGCACCGGGTGCACGGCGGCCCCGGCCCCCCAGGCGCAGAAGAGGTCGAACATCGCGCAGTCGAAGTTCAGGTCGAAGGTCTGCGAGAAGACGTCGTCGGGTCCGAAGTCGTACCGGGCGTCCATCAGCGTGAAGTAGTGCCCGACGCTGGCGTGGCTGATCGGCACCCCCTTCGGCCGGCCCGTCGAGCCGGAGGTGAACAGGGTGTACGCCACCGCGTCCGGCGCCACCGGGCGCGGCGCGGCCAGGGCGTCGCCCGGGTGCACCGGAATGGTGTGCCGGTCGCCGGCCGGCCCGTCGCCGAGCACCGGCAGCGCCGGCCCGCCGGCGCGCAACTGGTCCAGGGCGGCCCGGCCGGCCGGGTCGGCGACGACCGCGGTGACCCCGGCGGCCGACAGCATCCGCCGGGTCCGCACCGCGGGGAAGTCCGGGTGCAGCGGCACCACGGTGGCGCCGGCCCAGAGCGCGGCGAGCACCCCGGCGTACCCCTCGACGCTCTTGCCGGCCAGCACCCCGACCGCGGCGGGGGGCCCGCCGTCGGCGGCCACCAGCGCCCCGGCCCAGCGGGACGCCAGCTCGTGCAGGGCGGCGTAGGAGACCTCCCGGGCGCCGACCCGCAGCGCGGTGCGGTCGGGTCCGAGGGCGAGTCCACGCAGGAATCTCCCGGGCAGCGGCAGTGCGGTGTCGTCCATCATCGGTCTCCGCGATTAGGGGGACGGCAGGGGTTGTCCGCCGCCCGACGGTGGGCTTTTGTCGAAATGGACGAGGAAGTGTCCGGGAGGATGGAGAAAATGATGTGGGATGACAGGTTCGAGGAAATCATGCGTCGGTCGCTGCCATTCCTTCCCGTCGGGGAAAAGCTCGATCCGGACGCCGATCTGCGCGATCTCGGACTCGATTCACTGGGTACGGTGGAACTGCTCTCGCACCTCGAGAAGGCGTACCAGGTCCGGTTCACCGACGAGCTGCTGAGCATGGACACCTTCGCCACCCCCGGCGTGCTGTGGACCGCGCTGTCACGCATCGTCCCGACCGCGGCCTGACCCCGCGGGTCCCGGTCGCCGAGGCGGCCGGGACCCACCAGCGTTCAGGCGGGGACCTGCCGGCGGCGCGGGGTCAGCGCCAGGCGGGGGTTCGCGGTCACCACGTCGAAGTTGCGGGTCGTGCAGCCCACCCGGCCGAACAGGTGGTCCGGTCCGGCGACGAAGACTCGACCGATCCCGTTGCGGCGCATCGTGGCCACCACCTCCGGCCACCGCACCGGCGACACCAGGCCGTCCAGCAGCATCCGGCGCACGCCTTCGCCGCTGTGCCGGATCGTGCCGTCCTGGTCGGCGACGACCGGCACCTGCGGGTCGACGAACCGGACGTCCGGGAAGACCTCCCGCTCGACGAGGTCGCGCAGCGGGCCGAACGCGGCCGAGTGCATCGGCGGCTCGGTCACGTACAGCGGCAGACCGCCGGCCGCGCGCAACCGGTCCGAGAACCAGTCCAGCCGCTCCCGGCGCAGCGACACCATGTGGAAGTCGTCGTCGATGTAGCAGGCGACGTCGTGCCAGCCCCCGTCGGCGGCCAGCTCGGCCAGCACCTCGTCGAGCCGTTCGGTGGGGGTACGGGCGAACGACAGGGTGACCACGTCGCGGTGCTCGCGGGCGAAGTACTCCTCCTCGCAGCGGGCGATCCGGGCGGTCATCGCGATCGCGTCGGACGCGGTGACCGCGCCCGCGTACGCGGCGGCCGCCTTGCCGCCGAAGCTGGCGCTGGCCACCAGCGCCGGCACCACGTTGTGGCTCTCCGCCGCCCACTCGGCCAGCGCCAGGCAGTTCACCAGGAACGCCACCTGGGCGTACTCGGAGTAGTCCCCGTCGGTGTCGCGGTAGCGGTCGACGAGGGAGTAGCCGAGCGTCTCGTCGGCGACCGCGACGAGCCGGCGGGCCGCCGGGTTGATCATCATGAACCGCGCGACGTCCGCGAAGCGGGCCGGTCCCATGCCGGGGAAGACGATCGCCTCACCCGGTGGTCTGTCGTGCTCCATGTCGTGTCCTCTCCGCGCCGCACGCTGCCCGGTCCGCCTCGCGGCTACCGGCAGAGCTTGGCGAAGCGTTCCTCGATCCTGCTGAGTGCGTCCCTGACGTGCGGCAGGGCGAGCGGGTCGGCGGCGTCCAGCGCCGCGGCCCGTTCGACGTCGGTGTCGCCGTAGAGCAGACTCGTCGCGGCCCGGAACCGCAGCGCCGACGGGTCGTCGCCCTGGTGGTGTCCGCCGAGGACCGCCACGCCGTACGTCTCGAGCAGCTCGTGCTGCAACGAGGTCGAGTCGGTGACGCCGCGGCCGGCCAGCAACTCGCGCAACGGCGCGAAGTCCGGGTAGACGTAGAAGCCACCGGTCGGCGGCCGGCAACTCGCGCCGACGTCGACCATGATCCGGTGCACCGCGCCGGCGACGGCGCCGTGCAGCCGGGCGGCGGCCGCCAGGTAGGCCCGGATCTCCGGCGGCTCGGCGAAGGCGTACGCGGCGACCTCCTGCATCGGCTGTGCCAGCGTCGACCACACCTCGCTGGCCACCGAGACGACGTCGGCGCGGAGCCGGTCGCCGGCGGCACCGGCCGGGAAGCGGACCGCGCCGATCCGCCAGCCGCCCAGGGCGAGGTTCTTGCTCAGCCCGGTGGTGACCAGCGTCCGCTCGGGCAGCAGCTCGGCCGGGCTGACGAACTCGGTCGCCGGGTCGTGCACGAGGTCCCGGTAGATCTCGTCGGAGACGATCCAGAGGTCCTCCCGCTCGGCGATCGCGCAGAGCCGGTGGACCACCGCGGGCGGGGCGAGGGTGCCGGTGGGGTTGTCCGGGAGGGTCAGCAGCAGGATGCGGGGCGTGTGGCCGGCCCGCCGGGCGTCCCGCAGCGCGTCGTCGAGCAGGTCCGGGTCCGGCACCCCGCCGCAGTCGGCCGGGATGGGCACCCGGATGGCGGTCTTGCCGGCCAGGGCGGCCTGCGGCGCGTAGGTGTTCCAGCAGGGGCGGGGCAGCACGATGTCGCCGGCGAGCACGAGTTGCAGCCCGATCAGCAGGGCCTTGCTGCCCGGGGCGACCACGACCTGCTCGGGGTCGGTGGGCAGCCGGCGGCGGCCGAAGTAGCCGGCCACCGCCTCGCGTACGGCCAGGTCCCCGGCGACCGGGCCGTACCGGTTGCGGCGGGCGCCGGCCACCAGCCGGTCGACCAAGGGCGGGAAGACCGGCAGCCGGGCCTCGCCGAAGCCGAGGTGCACGATGGACTCGCCGGCCGCCTGCCGGGCGGCCACCCGCTGGTCGAGGGCCATGTTCGGCGACGTCTGCCGGGTGCTCACCGGGCCGCCCCCGCCCCGGCGACGGCGGCGACGATGTCCGCCGGGGTGGACGGGTCCAGCCGCAGGTCGTCGAGCCAGGCGGCGCTGGCCGACCGGCGGGCCCGGAACGGGCGGCCGACCAGCGACGGGTCGCGGGCCTGGAGCAGCCGTAGCTGGAAGAACTCGCCCTCCGGGGTGTCCACCATCCCGTCCACCACCACCTTGCCGGGGGTGGCGGACATGACCGGGCCGCGCACCGTCCGGGCCAGTCCCGGCAGCTGCTGATACGCCTCGTGGAAGATGTTCACGGCCCGCTCCAGGGGCACCTTGAAGTACTCGTGCGGGCCGGTGTCCCGCTCGACGAACATGTAGTACGGCACCGCCCCGTTGCCGATCTCGGCGTGCCAGAGTTCGCTCCACACCGCTGCGTTGTCGTTGACGTGCGCGATGAGCGGGGCCTGGCAGTAGATCAGCGCGCCGGTGGCCCGGATCCGGGCCAGTGCCCGGCGGGACAGCTCGGGCGCCAGCTCGCGGGGGTGGCTGAAGTGCGCCATCACGGCGACGTTGCGGCCGGTGGCGACGATCTCCTCGAAGAGCCGCAGCACGTCGTCGGCGTCGGAGTCGGTGACGAACCGCTGCGGCCAGTACGCGACCGACTTGGTGCCGATCCGGATGGTGCGCAGGGTCTCCACCCGCAGCAGCGGTTCCAGGTGGCTGCGCAGCCGCTCGGTGGACATCACCATCGGGTCGCCGCCGGTGACCAGCACGTCGGTGACGGACGGGTGCCGGCGCAGGTACTCGATCAGCTGCTCCGGGCCGGGCGCGGCGAACCGCAGGTCGGCGTCGCCGACGAACTGCGCCCAGCGGAAGCAGTAGGTGCAGTAGGAGTGGCAGGTCTGGCCGTGCCCGGGGAAGTAGAGGACGGTGCGGCGGTACTTGTGCTGCACGCCGGCCAGCGGGACACCCTCGTGCAGCGGCACGTTGTGTTCCATCTGCCCGGAGGGGTGCGGGTTGAGCCGGCTGCGGATCTGCCCGATGGCGGCCCGCAGCGCCGGCTGGTCGCCCCGGGCGGAGAGGTCGGCGAGCTGCCGCTCGTCGTCAGGGGTCAGCATGCCCGGTTGCGGGAAGACGAGCTGGAAGATCGGGTCCTCGGGGATGCGCTCCCAGTCGATCAGTTCGCCGAGAACGTATTCGTTGACCCGGAACGGCAGCACCATCGAGACCAGTCGGATGGTCTCCCGGAGGTCCGCGGGTATGCCGTAACGGTTCGCGACCTCGTCCACCTGACGGGGGCCCAACGCACGGAAGCGCTCTGTTCCGGCGAGTGTGGGGGCCAGTATTGTCATGCCTAGGTTCCTCGCGTCTCGGGCAGGCCGGCCTGAGTCCGGCATCGGCGACTCGCGCTGTCCGCCCCTCGGGCGCGGCGAGACCTGACCACCTGGTGACAGGCGTTCTCTTGTCGTCATACGACGGATTGGGCCACCTGACCGCCGCGCTCAACATACGTCGCGCGGCGGCCGGCGGAACCCCTAGCCGAGCCCCTGCTCGGCCCTTATCACGGCCGCTCGCCAGGCAGGGTGCCGAGCCATTCCTCGACCACCCGGGCCGTGACGCCGGCCTCCTCCTCGACCATGGTGAAGTGGTCGGCGGCCACCCCCCGGACGAGATGCCCGGCGTCCCACGGTTGCGCCCGCCAGCTCCCGTCGTCGTCCGCGCCGACGTGCGGCAGGAACGATTCCAGGCACTGCACGAACAACACTGGAACGGTGGTCCGGGCCCGGCTGAACTCCTCGAGCATGCCGCCGTAGGCGCTCATGCCGGAGAGCCGGGCGCTGTCGAAGCGGCCGAACGCGGACTCCTTCTCCAGCAGCCCGAGGATCAGGTCGTCCAGCGGGCCGCCCTTCGCGTCCTGGCCCGGCTTGAACGAGTCGAGCTGCACCAGCCCCGCCGGGCGGATCCCCCGGACGGCCTCCAGGTGGGCGGCCACCGCGTACGCGATGACCCCGCCGGAGGAGTAACCGAGGAGTACGAACGGCTCCCCCTCGGCGGCGGCGAGGACCGCGTCGGCCAGCACCGCGACCGCGGCCGGCGGCGAGGCGGGCAGCGCCTCGCCGAGGGCGAAGCCGGGCAGCGGCACCGCCGCCACGTGCCGGCGCGCGGTGAGGCTGGACGCCACCCGGGCGTACTGGTGCACGCCGCCGGTGGCGATCGGGGAACTGATGCAGATCAGCCGCGGCCGGCCGGTGCCCGGCTCCCCGCCCGCCAGCCGGACGGCCACCGGCGGCCGGTCGAGGTCCGCCGACGAGGTGAACCGGGGCCGGATGGCGGCGACCGCCGCCAGCAGTTGGAAGCCCTGGGCCGAGTTGCCGGCCTCGACGGCGCTACGGAACAGGTCGCTGAGGGTGTCCGCCCACCGTGGTGCGGCGGGGGCCGCACCGTCGGCCGGGCGGTCCAGCGTGCCGACGAGTTCCGCGTGCACGTTGCGGGCCAGCTCGGCGGGGTTCTTGCTGTCGAACACGATCATCGGCGGCAGCCGGAGGCCGGTGGCCGCGTTCAGCCCGTTGCGCAGTTCCACCGCGCTGAGCGAGTCGAAGCCCGCTTCCAGGAAGTCCCGCGCGGGGTCGACGTCGGCGGCGCCGACGTGCCCGAGCAGCTGGGCCGCGCTGGTCAGCACCAGCTCCCGCAGCTCGGCGAGCTGCCCGGCCTCGTCCAGGGTGGCCAGGTGCCGGCGGAACGCGGCCGGGTCGACCCGGCCGGCGCTGCTGCGCCGGCGGGTCGGCGGGACGAGCCCGCGCAGCAGCGGGGGCAGGTCCTCGCGGTTGCGCAGCGCCGCGAGGTCCACCCGCAGCGGTACGACCGCCGCCCGGTCCGCCGCCACCCCGGCGTCGAAGAGCGCCACCCCCTCGTCGACGGTCAGCGCCGGCAGGCCCTGGCGGCGCATCCGGGCGAAGTCGACCTCGCCGAGGTACCGACCCATGCCGGCGCCGGTCCAGAGGCCGTAGGCCAGCGCGGTGCCGGGGAGGCCGTCGGCCCGCCGGTACCGCATGAGCGCGTCGAGGAACACGTTGGCGGCGGCGTAGCCGCCCTGCCCGGCGGCGAGCACCAGGCCACCGGCCGAGGAGAGCGCGACGAAGGCGGTCAGCGGCAGGTGCCGGGTGGCCTCGTGCAGGTACCAGGCCGCGTCGGCCTTGGGTTCCAGGCTCTCCGCCAGCCGTTGCGGGGTGAGCGACTCGACCACCCCGTTGCCGGCGACGCCGGCGGCGTGCAGCACGCCGGTCAGCGGCCACCGTGCCGGGATGTCGGCCACCAGGGCGCGGACATGGGCCGGGTCGCCAAGTTCGCAGGCGGCCAGGGTGACCTCGGTCGCGCCGAGGTCGCGCAGTTCGGCGCGGAGCTCTTCGGCGCCCGGGGCGTCCGGGCCGCGGCGGCTGGCCAGCACCAGCCGCCGAACCCCGTGCCCGGTCACCAGGTGCCGGGCGAGGACGGCGCCGAGGCCGCCGGTGCCGCCGGTGACCAGCACCGTGCCGCCAGCCTCCCAGCGCGGCGCCGGCGCCGCCTCGTCGGCGGGGGTGATCGGCAGCCGGGCCAGTCGGGGCACCAGCACGACGCCGTCGCGGACCGCCACCTCGGCCTCCCCGGTGGCGAGGGCCAGTGGCACGGCGTCGGGGGTGGCGTCCACATCGGCCAGCACGAAGCGGCCGGGCTGTTCCGCCTGCGCGGAGCGGACCAGGCCCCACACCGGGGCGACCCGGACGTCCACGGCCGCGTCCAGGCCGGTGTCGACCGCGCCGTGGGTCACCACGACGAGCCGGGAGTCGGCGAAGCGTTCCTCCACGACGAACGCGCGGACGGCGGTGAGCACCTCGTCGAGGACCGCGCGGACCGCCGCCGGCACCGGGGTCTGCGGGGTCGCGCAGTCGAGCAGCACCAGCTCCGGCACCGGTCCGGCGGCGGGCAGGTCGGCCCAGCGCGGCGGGGTGGCGCCGGTCGGCGCGGCGGAGACCCGGGCGGGGTTCCACTCGACGGCCAGCAGGGACTGGTGCCGGGCCGTGCCGGAGGCGGCGAGCTGTTCCTCGCTGACCTCCCGGGAGACCAGGGAGTCGACCGACAGGACCGGCTGACCGGCGGGGTCGGTGACGAGCAGTGAGACGGCGTCGGCGCCGGCCGGGGCGAAGCGCACCCGCAGCACCGAGGCGCCCGCCGCCGCCAGTGACACCCCCGACCAGGAGAACGGCAGCACCGCCCGGTCCCCACGACCGCCCTCGGCCGCCACGATCAGCCCGTGCATCGCCGCGTCGAGCAGCGCCGGATGCACCCCGAGGCCGTCCACCTCCACCCCGTCGGGCAGGGCCACCTCGACGTACGTCTCGTCGCCGCGCCGCCACACCCCCCGCAACCCCTGGAACACCGGCCCGTAGCCGTACCCCAGCCCCGCCAACACCTCGTACGCACCCTCCACCGGCACCGCGTCGGCGTCGGCCGGCGGCCACACTGCCAGGGCGTCCACGTCGACCGTCGCCGGGCTGGTCGGCGCGACGAATCCCTCGGCGTGCCGGGTCCACGAGACGTCCGGGTCGGCCTCGTCGCGGGAGTGGACGGCGACGGGCCGGGTCCCGGTGTCGTCGGCCGCGCCGACGGTGACCTGGACGGCGACGCCGCCGTGCGGCGGGATGAGCACCGGGGCCTGGAGCGTCAGTTCCTCCAGTCGGCCGCAGCCGGTCTCGTCGCCGGCACGGATGGCCAGTTCGACCAGGCCGGTGCCGGGGAGCAGGACGGTGCCGTGCACCGCGTGGTCGGCGAGCCACGGCTGGGTGTCGAGACAGAGCCGGCCGGTGAGGACGGCACCCCCGTCGTCGGGCAGGGTGACCACGGCGGTGAGCAGCGGGTGCTCGGTGGCGCCGAGCCCGAGGGCGGCGGCGTCCCCGGTCCCGGTGGCGGAGACCGACCAGTACCGCTGCCGCTGGAACGGGTACGTGGGCAGGTCGACCCGCGATCCGGTCGGGCACCACGCGGTCAGGTCGACGGTCCCGCCGGTGGCCCAGAGCCGCCCCACGCCGGCGGCCAGGGTGACCGCCTCGTCCCGGTCGCGGCGCTGGGTGGGAATCGTGACGGTCTGCTCGCCGGTGACGGTCTGCGCGGCCAGGCCGGTGAGGACGGCGTCCGGTCCCACCTCCACGAACCGGGTCACCCCGGCGGACTCCAGAGTGCTCACCGCGTCGGCGAACCGCACCGCGTGCCGGACATGCCGCACCCAGTACTCCGGATCGGTCAACTCGCCGGCCTCGGCGAGCCGGCCGGTCAGCGTGGACACCACCGGGATGGCCGGCGTCGAGTAGGTGAGGGACGCCGCCACCTCGCGGAAGCCGTCAAGCATCGGCTCCATCAACGGCGAGTGGAACGCATGCGACACCGCCAACCGGGTCGTCTTCCGCTCCCCCAGTTCGGCCAACACGGCCTCCACGGCCGCTTCCTCACCGGAGACCACCACCGAGGTCGGGCCATTGACGGCCGCGATGTCCACGCCGTCGACCAGCAGCGGACGCACCTCGTCCTCAGTCGCCTGCACCGCGACCATGACACCGCCGGCGGGCAACGCCTGCATCAGCGCGCCCCGCGCGGCGACCAGCTTGCAAGCATCGTCCAGGGAGAACACCCCCGCCACGTGCGCGGCGGCCAGCTCACCGATCGAGTGACCGGCCACGAAATCTGGGCGCACTCCCCACGACTCCAGGAGCCGATAGAGCGCCACCTCGAACGCGAACAACGCCGGCTGCGCGTTTCCGGTCGCGTGCAACGCGTCCGGATCGTCACCCCACAGCACCGCCCGCAGGTCAGGGCCCCGCTCCTCGGGCCCGCCCGCCAGGCCAGCGTCGCGGTCGCCACCGCCACCCGGCGACCCGCCACCGCCGCCCGCAGCCGGGTCCCGGTCGGCCGCCCCGGCCGGCCCGAAGCCGGCCAGCGCCGCGTCGAACGCCGCCGCGAACACCGGATACGCCGCGTACAGCGCACGACCCATGCCGAGGCGCTGCGCGCCCTGACCGGTGAAGAGCGCGGCGGTCGTACCCGCTGCCGTCCGCTCCCCGGGCAGGTCCGCGAGGGCACTCAGGAGGGCCTCCCGGTCGGTCCCGACGGCCACCGCCCGGTGGTCGAAGACCGCGCGGGCCGCCAGCGCCGCGGCCACGTCGTCCGGCCGGACGTCCGGCAGCGCCAGCAGGTGCGTCCGCAGCCGCGCCGCCTGGTCGGCCAGCGCCTCCGGCGTCCTGGCGGAGAGCACCCACGGCACGACCGGGGCCGGAGTGGCCTCGATCGGCCGGTCGGGCTCGTCCGGCGCCTGCTCCAGGATGACGTGGGCGTTGGTGCCGCTGATCCCGAAGGACGACACCCCCGCCCGACGGGGCCGGCCGGTCTCCGGCCACTCCCGGGACTCGGTGAGCAACTCCACCGCACCGGCCGACCAGTCCACCTGCGGCGACGGCTCATCCACGTGCAGCGTGGGCGGCAGGGTGCCGTGCCGCATCGCCTGCACCATCTTGATCACCCCGGCCACACCCGCCGCGGCCTGCGGGTGGCCCATGTTCGACTTGATCGAGCCGAGCCACAGCGGCCGCTCCGCCGGCCGGTCCTGGCCGTACGTGGCGATCAACGCCTGCGCCTCGATCGGGTCACCCAGCGTGGTGCCGGTGCCGTGCGCCTCGACCGCGTCGACCTCGGCGGGCTGGAGCTGAGCGTTCGCAAGGGCCTGTCGGATCACCCGCTGCTGCGCCGGACCGTTCGGCGCGGTCAGCCCGTTCGACGCGCCGTCCTGGTTCACCGCCGTACCCCGCACCACCGCCAGCACCCGGTGCCCGTTGCGCCGGGCGTCGGAGAGCCGCTCCACCAGCAGCACCCCCACCCCCTCCGCCCAGCCGGTCCCGCCGGCCGACGCGGCGAAGGAACGGCACCGCCCGTCCGCGCTCAGGCCGCGCTGCCGACTGAACTCCACGAACGTCTCCGGGGTGGCCATCACCGCGACGCCGCCCACCAGGGCCAGCGTGCACTCCCCGGACCGCAGCGCCTGGCCGGCGAGGTGCAACGCGACCAGCGACGACGAGCACGCCGTGTCCACGGTGACCGACGGGCCCTCGAGGCCGAAGACGTACGACACCCGGCCGGAGGCGATCGAGCCGGTGCTGTGGTTCTCGGCGTAGTCGTGGTACATCATCCCGGCGAACACGCCGGTGGCGGTGCCGCGCAGCGTGCCCGGGTCGATGCCGGCCCGTTCGACGGCCTCCCACGACGCCTCCAGCAGCAGCCGCTGCTGCGGGTCCATCCAGACGGCCTCGTTGGGGCTGATGCCGAAGAAGCCGGCGTCGAACTCGGCGGCGTCGTGCAGGAAGCCACCCTCCCGGGTGTACGACTTGCCCGGCCGGCCTGGTTCCGGATCGTAGAGCGCGGCGACGTCCCAACCCCGGTCGGCGGGGAACTCGGTGACCGCGTCGACCCCGTCGGCGACGAGGCGCCACAGCTCCTCCGGCGAGGAGACGCCGCCCGGGTAGCGGCAGGCCATCCCGACGATGACGATCGGCTCGTCCGTCGCTGTGGTGGTCGCGGTGGCGACGGCCGCCGGGCCGTCCCCGGCGACCTCGTCGAGGAGGTACGCCACCAGGGCGAGCGGGGTCGGGTAGTCGAAGACCAGCGTGGCCGGGAGCCGCAGCCCGGTGGCCGCGTTGAGGCCGTTGCGGAACTCGACGGCGCTGATCGAGTCGAACCCCAGTTCGCCGAAGGCCCGCTCGGGCTCGATGGCCTCGGGGCCGGCGTGGCCGAGGGTGCTGGCGGCCTGGGTACGCACCAGGTCGAGGATCAGCGCGGCGGACCGCTCCCGGTCGAGGCCGACGAGGCGGTGCCGCAGGTCGCCGCCGGTGGCGCTGCGCCGGGTCCGGACCCGGACGAGGCGGTGGAAGAGCGGGGGCAGCTCGTCGCCGGCGGCGCTGAGCGCGGCGGGGACGAGGCGTACCGGGACCAGGGCCGGTTCGTCGCGGCCCAGCGCGGCGTCGAACAGGGCCAACCCCTGCGCCGCGGAGAGCGGGGCGATGCCGGTCCGGGCGATGCGCTGGCGTTCGGCGGCGCTGAGTTCGGCGGCCATGCCGCTGTCGTCCGCCCACAGCCCCCACGCCAACGACAACCCCGGCAACCCCGCCGCCCGGCGACGCACCGCCACCGCATCCAACGCCGCATTCGCCGCCGCATAGTTGCCCTGCCCCGCGTTGCCGAACGCCCCCGCGATCGACGAGAACAACACGAACGCCGTCAACGGCAACCCA
>NZ_JBAKHO010000053.1:0-36992 GCF_036902735.1 Micromonospora lacuserhaii
GGCCCGGCCCGTCGGCGAGCCGACCGACGCCCGCCCGGCCGGCGCGGCGCCGCGTGCCTCACCCGCCGGGCGGCGGTACGGGTCGTCGCCGCCCGGTCCGGAGCCGCCGTTCGCGCCCGGTACCTGGGCCCGCGCACGCGGGGAACTGGGATCGCCGTACGAGTTCATTCCTCACACCCTGCCGGTCGCGGTGGGACGCGGGGGCGCCACCACCGGGTTGCCGTGAGTTGACACACGCGCGAAGGATCCGTCGCGCGCCGCGCTATCGGTATTAATCGGGCCAATCGGGCTGCCAGGCTGTCGGTCGGGGTGCCCGTCGATCACAGCACCGGGTACGACCGGTCCAGCCAGGTTCACCGTTGCGCCTCTCGCCTTCGCCCATGGTTCGTGCCGACGCCGGGGGCGGTCACGCCGCCCACCGGGCCCGACTCGGACCCCTCCTCGGCCAGCCCGTCCCGGCCGAGCAGGTACTGCTCGACGAGATGGTTCCAGTCGCAGCCGAGGCACACCTCCACCACGAAGACCTGGAACTCACGCAGCGTCATCGCCAACGCGGGCAACTCCGCCAAGGTACGCGCCTGGCCGGCGGACTGGCGGAGTTCGTCGCCGTAAATGTAGTGGACGCGGGTCAGGTTCTCGCTCCGGCAGATCGGGCAGCGCTCCTCGGTGGGCTCACCGTGGAAGCGGGCGGCGTTCTTCAGGTACGGCGAGGCGTCGCAGACGTCGTACGTGCCGACCCGGCCGGCCAGGAGCTCACGCAGCACCGCTCGCTTCCGGAGCGAGTAGTCGACCACCTGGCGCTGCGTACGCATGCGGTGAAGGGTACGCGGTCCGAACGGGTCAGGCGACCACCGTCACCATGCGTGAGGAGAGCGGCGCGGAACGAGGGTTTGCCCTGATGGTTGGTGAGGTACTAACGTGCGATGTATCGGTCCGATACATCGCGGCGGTTAACGACGCGTGCCGGGGGTAGGAAGGGATGGCCCGTGCTCGAGCTCGCCATCCTCGGCCTCCTGCAGGAGTCTCCGATGCACGGCTACGAACTCCGCAAGGAGCTCACGGCCAAGCTCGGCGCGATCCGGGCGGCGATCAGCTACGGGTCGCTCTACCCGACCCTGCGCAGGTTGCAGGCGGCGGGCTGGATCACCGAAGCCGCCGGGACACCCGCGTCCGCCGAGGAGGTTCCCGCCCTGACCAGCCGGCGAGGTCGGGTGGTCTACAAAATCACCGCGGAGGGCAAGGAACGCTTCGGTCAGCTGATCGCGCAGGCCGGGCCCGAGACGTACGACGACACGGGCTTCGGCGTGCACTTCGCGTTCTTCGCCCGGACCGACCAGGCGACCCGACTCCGCATCCTGGAGGGTCGCCGCCGCACGATCGAGGAGCGTCGCGAAGGACTTCGTGACGTGCTGGGCCGCGCGGCCGAGCGCCTCGACGCGTACACCCTGGAACTGCAACGCCACGGGCTCGACGCCTGTGAGCGCGAGGTCCGCTGGCTGGAGGAGCTCATCGCCAACGAGCGCTCCGGCCGTGCCCCGACAGTCCCGCAAGTCGGGACGGCCGGCGGCCGACGAGAAGACAACAGCCCGCCCCCGCCTGGAACGTCCAGGAAAGAGCGGCCGTGATGAAGAAGAAGGAGGCAGACGCTATGGGCTCCGTCCGCGTCGCCATCGTCGGTGTGGGTAACTGCGCCTCGTCCCTCGTGCAGGGAGTGGAGTACTACCGCAACGCCGACCCGAACGACCGCGTCCCGGGTCTCATGCACGTCACCTTCGGCGACTACCACGTATCGGACGTGGAGTTTGTCGCGGCGTTCGACGTGGACGCCAAGAAGGTGGGCATGGACCTCGCGGAGGCGATCGTCGCCAGCGAGAACAACACCATCAAGCTCTGCGACGTGCCGCCGACCGGCGTCAGCGTGCAGCGCGGCCCGACCTTCGACGGTCTGGGTCAGTACTACCGCGAGATCGTCGAGGAGTCGGACGCCGAGCCGGTCGACGTGGCCAAGGCGCTGCGCGACGCGCAGGTCGACGTGGTCGTCTCCTACCTGCCGGTCGGCTCCGAGCAGGCCGACAAGTTCTACGCCCAGGCCGCCATCGACGCCGGTTGCGCGTTCGTGAACGCCCTGCCGGTCTTCATCGCCTCCGACCCCGAGTGGGCGAAGAAGTTCGAGGACGCGGGCCTGCCGATCGTCGGCGACGACATCAAGAGCCAGGTGGGCGCCACCATCGTGCACCGCGCGCTGGCGAAGCTCTTCGAGGACCGCGGTGTCGAGTTGCTGCGCACGTACCAGCTCAACTTCGGCGGCAACATGGACTTCATGAACATGCTGGAGCGCACCCGCCTGGTCTCGAAGAAGATCTCGAAGACCCAGT
This sequence comes from Micromonospora lacuserhaii, assembly GCF_036902735.1. Taxonomy (NCBI): domain Bacteria; kingdom Bacillati; phylum Actinomycetota; class Actinomycetes; order Micromonosporales; family Micromonosporaceae; genus Micromonospora; species Micromonospora lacuserhaii. The sequence goes on from NZ_JBAKHO010000053.1 coordinate 2,376, forward strand.
CGGTCACCTCCCAGATTCCGCACGAGATGAGCAAGAGCGACGTGCACATCGGCCCGTCGGACCACGTGCCGTGGCTGGACGACCGCAAGTGGGCCTACATCCGCCTGGAGGGCCGCTCCTTCGGTGACACCCCGCTCAACGCCGAGCTCAAGCTCGAGGTGTGGGACTCCCCGAACTCGGCCGGTGTCATCATCGACGCCGTCCGGGCCGCGAAGATCGCCCTGGACCGCAAGATCGGTGGCCCGATCCTGTCGGCCTCGTCGTACTTCATGAAGTCCCCGCCGGTGCAGTACGCCGACCACGACGCGCACGCCGCCGTCGAGTCCTTCATCAAGGGCGAGATCGAGCGCTAGGTCCGCTGACACATCAGCGCCGACGAGGGGCCGGGTCCGTGCGGATCCGGCCCCTCGTCGCGTACCAGGTGCTACTTCGTGGCCCAGGACGGCTTGGGCGGGGCGGCCAGCCGCGTGCCGGCGTCCTCCGGCGCCAGGCCGGCGCTGACCGGCAGGATGGCCGGGTTCACCTCGCCACCGGCGACCGCGAACGCGGTGAGGTCGATGATCACGTGGGTGGTCCGCTGGGCGTAGACCGAGATCCACTGCCCGGAGGTGCTGTAGGTGGCCCCGCTGACGAAGAAGTTGGACAGGGTCTGGTTGGCCTGGAAGTTGATCGTCGCGGCCGTCGGCACCGGGCCCGGCTTCGGAAAGATGGTCACGAAGCCGCCCTGCAGCGCGCCGGTCACCGTCAGGTTGCCGTAGACGGCGTCGAAGCCGTAGGCGAAGTCCTCCAGGTGAATCTGGATAGTCTTGCCGGCCAGCAGCCGACCGGAGCTGTCCAGGTTGCCGCTCGGATTCGCGATCCGGGCCCGTCCGGCCGACGTGCGGGTGTCGATCGCACGCTGCGGGACGATCGGCACCAGGCTGTTGGAGTTGATCTCCGTTCGCACGTACGCCGAGTAGGTCTCGACGCCGTAGTTGACGGACGCGGCCCAGAGCGTGCCGTCCTCCGTCATGGTGAGCGAGCCCATCTCGGCCCCGATCGAGGGGCGGTCCCCGGCCGGCGTGAGGCAGAGCTGCGGACCCACGTACCGCACCCCGTCCTGCTCCTCGACCTTGGTGTTCTCCACGCGCAGGGTGGCGAAGGCGAGGTTCGAACTGCGCAGCACCGTGCTGGGGACGCCGGCCTCGTTGACCTGGCCCTGGAGCACCGGGTCACCCGGCGCGGCCTGGGCCGGGCCGGCCGTCGTGGCACCCACCGCGGCGGTGCCGGCGAGGCCGGCGGCGACGGTGCCGGCCCGCCGCAGCAGGCGGCGGCGGTCGACGGCCCTGTCCTCGTTCTCGGTCATGATGATCCCCCGTGTGATCGATGACGCGGATGGCGTCCGTCGATGATGGCGGGAATCGACGGAGGCCACATCGACCGATCGGTCCGTCCGCCACGACCACGCCCGGCGACGGCGAGGCCGGGTGCCGATCACGGCGAAGGGGCCGGGTCCGCGCGGACCCGGCCCCTTCGTGACGTACGTGGCGCTACTTCGCCCAGGACGGCTTGCTCCGGCGGGCGATCCGCGCCCGCGGGTCCTGCGCGGCCAGTTCACCGTCGGCCGGCAGGATCGCCGGGTTGACCTGGCCGGAGGCGACCACGAACGCGGTCGCGTCGAGGATCACGTGGGTGGTCCGCTGGGCGTAGATGGCGACCCAGTCGCCGAGCGGGGTGATCCCGCTGAGGAAGAAGTTGGACAGGGTCTGGTTGGCCTGGAAGTTGATCGTCGAGGCCGCCGGCACCGCGCCCGGGTACGGGAAGACCGTCACGAAGCCGGCCTGGAGCGGACCGGTCACCGTCAGGTTGCCGTAGACGGCCTGGCCCAGGAAGACGAAGTCCTCCAGGCTGACCTGGATGGTCTTGCCGGCCAGCAGCCGACCGGAGCTGTCCAGGTTGCCGGAGGGGTTCATGATCCGGTTCCGCCCGGCCGCCGTCCGCGTGTCGATCACCCGCTGCGGAACGACCGGCACCAGGCTGTTCGAGTTGCGGTCCGTCCGCAGGTAGTCGCGGAACCGGTAGTCCCCGTCCGCGCCGGTGACCGCCCAGATCGTGCCGTCCTGGCTCATCGACACCGAGCCGACCTCGGCGTCCTCGGAGATGATGTCCCCGGCGGGCGCAAGCCGCAGGGCAGGGCCGGCGGTGGTGTTTCCGAGCGGGTCGGTGCCGGTGGCGGTGTTCGCCAGCCGCAGCGCGGCGCTGGAGGCGACGGCGTTCTGCACGGTGGTCGAGGAGCCGCCGGAGTCGTTGGTGACGCCCTGCACCACCGGCTGGCCCTGATCGGCCTGGGCCGGGGCGGCGGTCGCGGCGCCCACCGCGGCGGTGCCGGCGATGCCGGCCGCGACGGTGCCGGCCCGGCGCAGCAGCCGGCGACGGTTGACGGTCTGGTCCTGGTCGTTGCTCACAGTGGTTCCCCCGTGCGGTCGCGAAGTGATCGAGGCTTCCATATGTCGAGGGAACGTGCCGCCGCGTCGCCGGGTTGCAGTCGGCGACCAGCTATTTTTCGGGAGTCAGGACCAGGCTCGTCGCAGGGCCACCCCGGCCTCCAACTCCAGCAGCCGCACCTTGCGCGGGAGCCCGCCGCCGAACCCGACCAGCTTTCCGCCGGCGCCGACGATCCGGTGACACGGGACGATCACCGGGATCGGGTTGCGGTTGCAGGCCACCCCGACCGCCCGCGCGGCGCCGGCGTCACCCACCCGGCGGGCCACCTCCCCGTAGGTCAGCGTCTCCCCGTACGGGATGCGGGTCATCTCCCGCCACACCGCCCGCTCGAAGTCCGACCCGCGGAGCACCGCCACCGGTACGCCGAACTCGGTCAGCTCGCCGGCGAAGTAGGCCCGCAGCTCGTCGACCGCGCGCCGGGCCAGCGCGTCACCGGGCTGGTCGGCCGCCGACTCCACCCGGCCGAAGTGCGCGCCGCGGACCGCCTCGGCGTCGGTGGCCACGGAGAACTCGCCGATCGGCGAGTCGAGCACGGTCCAACGCATGCCGCCATTCTTCCCGACCGCTCCGACACCTGCCGAACCCCGGGGGTGACCCCGCCGGATCGTGGGTCCGGTCGGAACTGACCGACCGGACAGTGTCCATCGCGCCGAAATGACCGGGTGAACGGTTGCGGCACGTCGATACCGTGCAGGTCGTGGCCACGGGGACGCTCATCTTTCTGATCATCGGTGGAGCGGGTGTCGCCGTGCTGGCGCTCTCGCTGCTCGGCGCCGAAATCCTCCACTTCGGTCACCCCGATCTCGACGGTCCGGTCTCGGTCGAGGCGGTCGCCGGCTTCCTCGGCGCGTTCGGCTTCGGCGCCGCGATCGTCAACGAACTGCTGGGCGGGCGTACCCCGGGGATGATCGCGGCGGCGGTGGCCGGCGGCGCCCTCGCCGCCGTGCCGACCGCGTGGCTGGCGACCCGACTGAGCCGGGCGGCCCGGAACATGCGTACCGACGCCACCCCCACCCGCGACGACCTGGTCGGCGCGATCGGCCTGGTGGTCACCCCGGTGCCCGCCACCGGCTACGGCGAGGTGCGGGTGCGCGTCGCCGGCCAGCCGGTGAAGCTCAACGCCCGCGCCGACCACCCGATCCCGGTCGGCGCGCGGATCTTCGTGGTCCAGGCGCTGAGCGAGACCAGCGTCCACGTCGAGTCCTACTGAACCCCCTCGCAGAGACGGAAGTCTGCCCATGTTCCTCGTCATCGCCATCGGCGGCGCGGTCCTCCTGGTCCTCGTCCTCGTGCTCTTCGTGCTCTCCCGGATCAAGGTGGCCGGGCCCAACGAGGCGTTCATCGTGACCGGGCGGAAGGGCCGGACCACGCAGACCGCCGACGGGGGCCGCTCCACCGACACGTCCGGTCAGAAGGTCGTGCTCGGCGCCTCGGTCTTCGTCCTGCCGGTGGTGCAGAAGCTCCAGTCGCTCGACCTGTCCAGCCGGCGGATCGACGTGGGCATCCGGGGTGCGGTCAGCAAGCAGGGCATCCGCACCGACCTGCACGGCGTCGCGATCGTCAAGGTGGGCGGCACCGAGGACGCGATCCGGGCCGCCGCCCAGCGGTTCCTGCACCAGCAGGCCGAGATCGACAACTTCACCCGGGAGGTGCTCGCCGGCGCGCTCCGCTCGATCGTCGGCCGGCTCACCGTCGAGGAGGTCATCCGGGACCGGGCGGCCTTCGCCAGCGCCGTCGCCGAGGAGGCCGAGCACTCGATGACCAACCAGGGGCTGGTGCTGGACACCTTCCAGCTCCAGGACATCCTGGCCGAGGGCTCCTACCTCCAGGACCTCGGGCGGCCGGAGGCGGCCCGGGTGCTCAAGGACGCGGCGATCGCCGAGGCCCGCGCCCGGCAGCAGGCCGAGCAGGAGCGGCTGCTCGCCGAGGAGGCGATCGCCGAGGCCAACCGGAATCTCTCCCTCAAGCAGGCCGGCATCCAGGCCGAGATCGACGCCGCCAAGGCGCGGTCGGCGGCGGCCGGGCCGCTCGCCCAGGCCGAGCGGGACCAGGCGATCCTCTCCGAGCAGCAGAAGGTGGCCGAGCGCAACGCCGAGCTCAAGCAGCGCCAGCTCGACACCGAGGTGCGCAAGCCGGCCGACGCGGCCCGGTACAAGGTCGAGCAGGAGGCGGAGGCGGCGCGCAACGCCGCGGTGCTGAACGCCGACGCGCGGCGGCAGGCCACCATCGCGGCCGCCCAGGCCGAGGCCGAGCAGGCCCGGCTCACCGGTGAGGGTGAGCGGGCACGCCGGGCCGCGCTGGCCGAGGCGAACGCGATCGAGGGCGCCAAGGAGGGCGAGGCCGAGCAGCGCCGGCGCTCCGCGATCGCCGAGGCGGTCGAGCGGGAGGGTCAGGCCGAGGCCGCGGCCATCCTGGCCCGCGGGCAGGCCGAGGCGGACGCGATGGCGCGCAAGGCCGAAGCCTTCGCCTCGTACGGCGAGGCCGCCGTGCTGGACCTGCTGGTCAAGGTGCTGCCGCAGGTGGTCGAGGCGGCCAGCGCCCCGATCGGCGCGATCGACAAGATGACCGTCATCTCCACCGACGGGGCGTCCTCGCTGACGAGGTCGGTGGCCGGCAACGTGGCGCAGGGGCTCCAGCTCGGCTCCGACCTCACCGGCATCGACCTGCCCGGGCTGCTGGCCCGGCTCGGCTCGGCGTCGACCGCCGGCTCGGCGTCGACCGGCAACGGCAAGGCACCGGTCGAGGGGAGCGCCGTCGAGACCCACTGATCACGTACGGCCGAGGCGCCGTCCTCCCACCGGGAGGGCGGCGCCTCGGCCTATTCGACGACGCCCTGCTGGCGGGCCCAGCTCAGCAGGGCCGCCTCCGCCTCTTCGCGGTCCAGCGGGCCGCGCTCCAGGCGCAACTCCTTGAGGTACTGCCAGGCCCGACCGACCAGTGGACCCGGCGGTACGCCGAGCAGCTTCATGATCGCGTTGCCGTCCAGGTCGGGGCGGACCCGGGCCAGGTCCTCCTCGGCGGCGATCCGGGCGATCCGCTCCTCCAGCGCGTCGTAGTCGGCCGCGAGCTGGGCCGCCTTGCGCCGGTTGCGGGTGGTGCAGTCCGAGCGGGTCAGCTTGTGCAGCCGGGGCAGCAGGTCCTCGGCGTCGGTGACGTACCGGCGCACCGCCGAGTCGGTCCACTCGCCCCGGCCGTAGCCGTAGAAGCGCAGGTGCAGGCCGACCAGCCTGGTGACCTGCGAGGTGACGTCCTTCGGGTACCGCATGGCCTTCATCCGGGCCTTGGTGAGCCGGGCGCCGACCACCTCATGGTGGTGGAAGCTGACCCGGCCGTCCGCACCGACCGCCTTGGTGGCCGGCTTGCCGACGTCGTGCATGAGCGCGGCCATCCGGAGCACGAAGTCGCGGCCGTCGGTCTCGTACGACACCGCGTTGCTGACCACGGTGAGGGTGTGCTCGTAGACGTCCTTGTGCTGAGCGTGCTCGTCGATCTCCAGCTTGAGCCCGGTCAGCTCCGGCAGGAAGCGCTCGGCCAGCCCGGTGTCGACCAACAACCGCAGCCCGGTGATCGGGTCGGCGCCGCAGAGCAGCTTGGTGAACTCGTCGCGGATCCGCTCGGCGGTGATCCGGTCCAGGTCGGCGGCCATCCGGCCCATTGCCTCGCGCACGTCGGGGTGGACGGCGAAGCAGAGCTGCGCGGCGAACCGGGCCGCGCGCAGCATCCGCAGCGGGTCGTCGCCGAACGACTCCCGCGGCGTGCCCGGGGTACGGACCACCTTGGCGGCGAGGTCGTCCAGGCCGCCGTACGGGTCGGTGAAGCGGTGGTCCGGGAGGCTGACCGCCATCGCGTTGATGGTGAAGTCGCGGCGCTTCAGGTCGTCGGTGAGGTTGGTGCCGTACACCACGATCGGGTTCCGGCTGACCTGGTCGTACGCCTCGGCGCGAAAGGTGGTGATCTCCAGCCGCAGGCCGTCGTGCTGGGCCCCGATGGTGCCGAACTCCCGGCCGGTCTCCCAGATCGACTCGGCCCAGCCCCGGAGGATCCGCAGCGTCTGGTCGGGGTGCGCGTCGGTGCAGAAGTCGAGGTCGTCGCCGAGCCGGCCGAGCAGGGCGTCGCGGACCGATCCGCCCACCAGGTGCAACTCGTGCCCGGCGTCGGTGAACCGGCGGCCGAGCTCGTCGGCGACCGGCGAGACGCGGAGCAGCTCGGCGACGGCGTTGCGCTGCGCGGCGGTGAGCTCGCGGCGGTCGGCGGCGTGGGATTCGGAGGCAGCTTCGGACATGGGATCGCCAGCCTATCGGGCCGGGGCGGGATCTGGTCCGCCGGGCGCGGGTATGCGGTGACCGTTGACTAAGGTCTTGAGCGTGCGGACCGGTCCTCCGGCGCCGACGTACCCCTTGGAGGCTGGAGATGAGCGGCGGGCTCTACCGCAGCGCGAACGCCACGCCCGACGGCGCCATTCCGCCGACGGATGAGGCGACGTTCATCTCGGCCGAGCCGCTGAACCAGCCGGCGGTGGAGGCGACCGCGCCGCCGCCGGAGGTGGTCGGCGAGACCAGTGCCGCGGCGAACAGCGCGGTGATGGCGGTCGGCAGCCTGATCAGCCGGGGTACCGGGTTCATCCGGAACCTGATGATCGGCGCCGCGCTCGGCAGCCTGGTCGGCGACGCCTTCACGACCGCCCAGTTCCTGCCGAACCAGGTCTACGAGTTCCTGCTCGGCGGGGTGCTGACCAGCGTGCTGATCCCGGTACTGGTCCGGCGCCGCCGGGCGGACCCGGACCAGGGTGAGGCGTACGCCCAGCGGCTGCTCACCCTGGCGGTGATCGCGCTGGCGGCGGCCGCCCTGATCGCGGTGATCCTCGCCCCGGTGCTGACCCTGCTCTACGCCAGCGGCAAGGACGACGACTACCGGGGCCTGGTCACCAACCTGTCCTACCTGATGCTGCCGATGCTCTTCTTCACCGGCCTCAGCGCGCTGATCGCCGCGGTGCTGAACACCCGGGGGCACTTCGCCGCGCCGATGTGGGCGCCGATCCTGAACAACCTGGTGGTCATCGGCACCTTCGGCCTCTACATCCTGGTGTACGGGGCGAAGGCCCTCCAGCCCGGGCAGCTGGGCTGGGAGCGGATCCTGCTGGTCGGTGGCGGCACCCTGCTCGGCGTGGCGGTGCAGAGCGCCGGCCTGCTGCCGGCGCTGCGCAAGGTGGGCTTCCGCTGGAAGTGGCGGTTCGACTTCCGCGAGCTGGGGCTGCGTGAGCTGGCGAAGCTCGGCGCGTGGATGTTCTGCTACGTCGCGGTCAACCAGCTCGGCCTCTTCGTGGTGGTCAACCTGCTCACCCGGGCAGCCGGCAAGAACGGCGACGGCGAGACGCGGGCCGGCATCCTGATCTACAACAACGTCTTCCTGCTGCTGATGATGGCGCACGGCATCATCGCCGTCTCGATCATCACCGCGCTGATGCCCCGGATGAGCGCCGCCGCCGCGGACGGGCGCTTCCGGGACGTCACCGCGGACCTGTCCCGAGGCACCCGGATGGTCACCGCGGTGCTCGCCCCGATCGCGGTCTGCTACGCGGTGCTGGCCGGCCCGATCTCCGTGGTCGTCTTCCGGTACGGCGCGTTCAGCGGCGACGACGCCGTGGCCACCTCCACCGTGCTGCTGGTCGCCGCGGTGGGCCTGGTCCCGTTCGCGATCAGCCAGCTCTTCACCTTCGCCTTCTACGCCCTGCCGGACACCCGCACCCCGGCGCTGGTCAACATCCCGGTGGTGGCGCTGCGGGTGCTGCTCCAGGTGGGGCTCTTCATCGCCTTCTCGGCCACGTTCGCGGCAGCCGGCATGATGCTCGGCAATGCCATCTCGTACGTGGCCGCGGCGGTCATCTCGGCGCTGCTGCTCCGCCCCAAGGTGGGCCGGATCGGGCTGGGCGGCATCATGCGCACCATGGGCAAGGTGGTCGTCGCCGCGCTCGGGGCAGCGGTGGTCGGCCTGGTGGTGGTGAACCTGCTGCCGGGCGACCCGGCGGACCTGAGCTGGCTGGCCGGGGTGGTCCAGCTGGTGATCGGTGGCGCGGTGATCGGGCTGACCTATCTCGGGCTGGCCATGGTGCTGCGGATCGGCGAGATCACCGAGGTGGTCGGGATGGTCCGCCGGCGCCTCGGCCGCTGAGTCGGGCGCGACGGGGGCCGGCCGATGGCGGTCGGCACGCAGTGTGAACGAGGATCACCAGCCTGGGGACACGCCTGTGGATAACTCCGCGTTTCCCCGGTCAGCAACCGAATCGGCCTGTGGACAACCAACCGTACGGACGAGCATGGCCGGCCGTTCGGGGGGAACCTGACCCGATGTGGCCGGTCGTCGACGGCCGGGCCGGCCCGGGCGCCGGAGGCTTGCGGTGAACCTCTAGATTGGCCAGTACATGTGCCAGCAACGTGGGCGAGAACGGCCACAACCGGACAATTACCCAGCATTCGGATGGTCCGCCGGGCGCGGCGGGAAGATGACATGTCGGGATGACGGGCAGTCCGGGTAAGGTCGCTCTCGACGGATACGGCAGACGGCCGGCGCCCGCGTCGGCACCATTGCCGGTTCCTTCGAAGGCGGAGCGGGAAGCCACATGCCCAGCAGCGTGGATCCATCGATCGACACGATCACCGAGGGAGGACTGGTGACCCAGGTCGGCGAGGGTCAGGAGGCGGAGGAGACTGCTCCGCCCGTCATGACCTTCGGTGCTCCCACGGCCGGCGAGATCCTCGCCGAGCGGTACGAGCTGGTCGAGCACATCAACAACGACAGCGCCGGCCGGTTGGTCTGGCGCGGCGTCGACGTCATCCTGCGCCGGCCGGTCGCGGTCGTGCTGCGCTACCCGGGCGGCGAGCTGGCCACCGAGATGCTCCAGGCCGCCGTGGCGGCCAGCCGCGTCATCCACCCCAACCTGGTCGGCGTCTACGACGCGATCGACGAGGACGACCGGGCGTACGTGGTCCGCGAGTGGGTCGACGGCCACTCCCTGCGCGAGCTGGTCGCCGACGGTCCGCTCGACCCGGCCCGCGCGACGGCCATCGGCAACGCGGTGGCCAGCGCGCTCGCCGCGGTGCACGCCACCGGCATGGTGCACGGGAACGTCCACCCCGGCACGGTCATGATCAGCGACGACGGTCGGGTGGTCCTCGCCGACGCGCGCACCGACGGCGCGGACAGTCAGGAGAACGACATCCGGGCGGTCGGCGGCCTGCTCTACTTCGCGCTGACCGGCCACTGGCCGCACGCCGAGGCCCCGCTGCACGGCGCCACCGCCGGCCACGGTCGGGCCGCCATCCCGGACGCCGTCCGCGACGGCAGCGGCGCCATCGCCGCGCCCCGGCAGGTCCGCGCGGGGGTGCCCGCCTACCTCGACGACCTGACGATGGATCTGCTCGACGCCGAGATCCATTCGCCGTCGTCGGACGTGCTCGCCGCCGAGCTGGCCCGGCTCGACGTGCCGGCCGACGAACACTTCCTCGACCACGGCACGCTGCGCTTCACCGCCGACCCCGGCGACGAACCGTCGCCGCTGGCCGCGGCGGGCGGCCGCAAGGTCGCGATCGGCATCGCCGGTCTGCTCGCGGTGGCCCTGGTCGGGCTGCTCATCGGGATCAGCGCGCTGGGCGGTGATGACAAGTCCCCGAAGACCGAGCCGGTGGCCCGCCCGTCGAACAGCACCCCCGCAGCCGGCGAGCCCACCCCGGCCGCCGCCACGCCGGTCCGCCCCCTCGCCGTCGAGGACGTCCGGATCATCGACCCGGACAGCCGGGACCGCGCAGAGGTGCGCGACGCCGAGAAGGTGATCGACGGCGACGAGGACAAGGGCTGGGAGACCCAGAGCTACCGGAACAACGGCAAGTTCGGCGGCCTGAAGCACGGCATGGGCATCTGGATCGACCTGGGCGCGCCGCACACGGTCAAGTCGGTGCAGGCGGTCCTCTCGTCTACCGGGGCCTCCGCCGAGCTGCTCGCCGGTGACGCCGAGTTTCCGGCTAGCTCCGCCGGTGACAAGCAGCTGAAGGCCGCCTACACGACCCGGATCGGGCAGCCGTTCGAGGGGCACGACGGCTCCAAGATGACCTTCAACGGCTTCGACGCCGACAAGAAGTACCGCTACCTGCTCTTCTGGATCACCGAGCTGCCGGAGAAGGACGGCGGAGACGGCTGGAAGCTCGGCGTCCAGGAAATCACGGTCCAGGGGTCGTGAGCCGCCTGCCGCGACCCCGGCACCGCTTCCGACGGACGTGGTGATGGCCGGTCGCGGCGGGCGTACGCCCGATCCGGCGGCCGGCGACTCGGTGCCGGTGGTGCCACCGCGACCGGTTCCGCTGGCCGAGGCCACCGACGTGGACCTGCTCCGCGCCCACGTCGCCGGGGACCGGGACGCCTTCACCGAGCTGTTCCACCGGCACCGCGACCGCCTCTGGGCGGTCGCGCTGCGGACCCTGGGCGACCGCGAGGAGGCCGCCGACGCCCTCCAGGACGCACTGCTCTCCGCCCACCGCGCCGCCGCCCGGTTCCGCGGTGACTCGGCCGTCACCACCTGGCTGCACCGGATCGTGGTGAACGCCTGCCTGGACCGGATCCGCCGGCGCCAGGCCCACCCGACGGTCCCGCTGCCGGACGGCACCCGCACCGAGGACGGCGGACGGGGCGGTGTGGAGCCCGCCGCGCCGGCCCCCGACCACGACACCGCGCTGGTGGTACGCCAGGCCCTGGCCGCCCTGCCGATCGAGCAGCGGGCCGCGCTGGTGCTGGTGGACGTGCAGGGCTACCCGGTCGCCGAGGTGGCCCGGATCCTCGGCGTGGCCGAGGGGACGGTCAAGAGCCGCTGCGCCCGGGGGCGGGCCCGGCTGGCCGGTCTGCTCGGGCACCTGCGTACCGGCGCGGCGGAGGGCCCTGGACGGGAGCTGTCCGACGCGGTGGACGTGCCCGGCGTCACCCCCGGGAACCGGGAGCGGGCCGAGGGCGTCCGATCAGGGTCGGGGCGATCCCGGCGGGACGCCCACCAGGAGGAGACGTGACGGCCCGGGAGTTCAGGGAGGTCGACCACGACCTGCTCGCCGACTACGTCGGCGGCGCGCTGGACGGCACCCCGGAGGAGACCACCGTCGCCCGGCTCGTCGGGTCGGACCCGGCGTGGGCCGACGCGTACGCCACCCTGGTGCCCGCCGTCGCGCGGGTCAACGCCGACCTGGCCGGCTGGGGCGAGCCTGCCCCCGAGATGCCGCTGGCGGTACTGGACCGGCTCACCGCCGCGCTCGCCGGTGCAGGTCCGGCCGTCCCGGCAGTCGACGAGGTCCCGACCGCCGCGACCGCCGCCACCGACACGACGACGACGGCCCACCGGTCGGAGCGCCGCCCCGGCGGCCCGGAAGCCGGTGACGGGACGGATGCCGCCGCTCCCGGGTCGCCCGGCCGGGCCGGTCCGGCCGTCGTGCCGACGCAGGCCACCGGGCCGGTACGACGTACCGGAGGGCCCGGCGAGGCCCGACCCGACCCGTCCGGTCCCGGCCGGCGGCGTCGGCGCTGGACGCGGCTGGCGGGCCCGGTCGCGCTCGCCGCAGCGTCGCTCGCCGCGGTCGGCCTGGGGGTCGGCCAACTCGTCGACCGGTCCACCGACGACGCTGCCGACACGACCGCGGCCGCCCCCGCGTCCGGCGAAGCCGGGGCATCGTTCCGGTTCGCCGGCGACCCGGAGCGCAGCGGCACCGACTGGACGCCGCAGACCCTCGCCGGCGGCTCCGCAGCCCCCCGCGTCGCCAGCCTGGCGCCGAACCTCCAGCCGGGCGACGGGTCGACCGCGGGATCGGAGAAGCAGCGGTCGACGGCCGGCCGGCTGGACCGACTCACCGACCGCTCGGCACTGGGTGCCTGCCTCGACGAGATCGCCGCCGCGCACGCCCGCGGGCCGGTCACCGTCGACCTGGTCGACTACGCCGCGTTCGAGGGCGAGCCGGCGCTCGTGGTCCGCTTCGCCGACCCGGCCGGGGAACGGTGGGCGTGGGTGAGCGGCGCCGAGTGCGGCGTCCCGGGATCCGGCGCGGACACCCGCTACCGGACGCGGGTAGGGTGAGGGCGCGGTCACCGGCCGTCCGCCGGCGCGTGACGTGACCCACCGGGTGACCGGCCCGGGAATCCCCACTTCGTACGATGACGTTCTGTAGGTCAGTTGCCGGCGTCGCTGAGCCGCCGGCACTCGGATCGACATCGGTGCGCATGCCGGTGCCGAACACACACATCGGGAGACGGCAGTGGACGAGGTCCGCAACCTGATCATCATCGGCTCCGGGCCGGCCGGCTACACGGCGGCGGTCTATGCCGCGCGCGCCAACCTCAAGCCCCTCATCATCGAGGGTGTGCAGTCAGGCGGCGCGCTGATGACGACGACCGAGGTGGAGAACTTCCCCGGTTTCGCCGACGGCATCCTCGGCCCCGAGCTGATGGACAACATGCGCAAGCAGGCCGAGCGGTTCGGCGCGGAGTTCCTCACCGACGACGTCACCCGGGTGGAGCTGAACGACACCGGGATGATCGGTTCGGACGCGGTCAGCACGGTGTGGGTCGGTCAGACCGCCTACCGGGCGAGGGCCGTCATCCTCTCCACCGGCTCGGCGTGGCGGCCGCTGGGCGTCCCCGGCGAGCAGGAGTACCTGGGCCACGGCGTGTCGTCCTGCGCGACCTGTGACGGCTTCTTCTTCCGCAACCAGCACATCGTGGTGGTCGGCGGCGGTGACTCCGCGATGGAGGAGGCGAGCTTCCTCACCCGCTTCGCCGAGTCGGTCACCATCATCCACCGGCGCGACTCGTTCCGGGCCAGCAAGATCATGGCCGGGCGCGCGCTGAGCAATGACAAGATCAAGGTCGAGTGGAACACCACCGTCGAGGAGATCCTCGGCGACGACGGCAAGGTCAGCGGGGTCCGGGTGCGCAACGTACACACCGGCGAGACCAAGGTGCTGGACGTGACCGGCGTCTTCGTGGCGATCGGCCACGACCCGCGCAGCGAGCTCTTCCGCGGACAGGTGGAACTGGACGACGAGGGGTACGTCAAGGTCCAGGCGCCCAGCACCCGGACCAGCGTGCCGGGTGTGTTCGCCGCCGGTGACGTCGTGGACCACACCTACCGGCAGGCGATCACGGCGGCCGGCACCGGCTGTGCCGCCGCCCTGGACGCCGAGCGCTTCATCGCCACGATCAGCGGCTGAACAACAGGAACGTAGTCCCGGAGGAGGGTCATAGTGGGAGCAACAAAGGTCGTCACCGACGCGAACTTCGCCACCGACGTGCTGAAGTCCGACAAGCCGGTACTGGTGGACTTCTGGGCCGAGTGGTGCGGGCCGTGCCGCAAGGTATCGCCGCTGCTCGAGGAGATCGCGGGCGAGATGGCCGACCAGGTCACCATCGTCAAGCTCAACATCGACGAGAACCCGGAGACCGCCCGTGCGTACCGGGTGATGTCCGTGCCGACCCTCACCATCTTCAAGAACGGCGAGCCGGTGCAGTCGATCGCCGGCGCCAAGCCGAAGGGCGAGCTGGTCCGGCTCATCGAGTCGGCGCTGTAAGCCCGTCGTACCCCCGGAACCCCGCACCCGATCTCCGGGTGCGGGGTTCCGTCTCTTGCGGGCCTGACCTGACCTGCACGAACTCCGGCACCCAGAGCAATCGGTCACGGTACGCTCCGTAGGCGTCCGCTAGGTAGAGCACCCGTCGGAGGTCCGGTCTTCAGGACCGTGACGCCCGCCAGCCAGCATTTGTGCAGAGGGGGTCGTGCGTGCGTCCGATCCGACCCGGTGACCAGGGGCCCGCGGTCACGGAGATCCGCACGGTCCTCACCGGCCTGGAGCTGCTGCCGTCGTCCGCCGCCGCCGACGAGTTCGACGCCGACACCGAACGCGCCGTACGGGCCTTCCAGCAGTCCCGGGGCCTCAGCGTCGACGGTCGGGTCGGCGCCGAGACGTGGCGCGCCCTGGACGCGGCCCGCTGGCGCCTCGGCGCCCGCACCCTCTACCACGCCGTCCCCGAGCCGCTCACCGGCGAGGACGTCCGGTCGTTGCAGGAACGCCTGCTGGAGATGGGGTACGACGTCGGCCGCGCCGACGCCATCTACGGCATCCGTACCTCCCGCGCGGTGGCCCAGTTCCAACGCGAGGTGGGGTTGAAGCCGGACGGCTCCTGCGGCCCACACACCATGGGCGCGCTCCGCCGGCTCGGCCGTAAGGTGGTCGGCGGACGCCCGCAGTGGCTGCGCGAGTCCGACGCGATCCGGCAGTCCGGGCCCACCCTGGTCGGCCGGACGGTGGTGATCGACCCCGGCCACGGCGGCACCGACCCGGGCGTCGTAGTGCCCGACGGGTCGCTGCGCTGGACCGAGGCGGAGCTGGTGCACGACCTCGCCAGCCGGCTGGAGGGACGGCTCGCCGCGGCCGGCGTACGGGTGCAGCTCACCCGGGGCCCGACGCCGGAGAGCTGCCTGCCGGACACCGACCGGGCGCAGCTGGCCAACTCGCTCGGCGCCGACGTCTTCATCTCGCTGCACACCGACGGGCACGCCAACCCGGAGGCCGAGGGGGTGGCCACGTACCACTACGGCACCGACAACGGCGTGACGTCGGCCACCGGCGAGCGGCTGGCCGGGCTGGTGCAGCGGGAGATCGTGGCGCGCACCGGGCTGCGGGACTGCCGTACCCACGCCAAAGCCTGGGACCTGCTCCGGCTGACCCGGATGCCGGCGGTACGCGTCGAGGTCGGCTACCTCACCTCGCCGGGCGACCGGGCCCGGCTGGTCGACCCCCGGTTCCGCGACAAGGTCGTCGAGGCGATCGTCGCGGCGGTGCAGCGGATGTTCTTCCCGATCGAGCGGGACGTGCCGACCGGCTCGATCGACGTGAGCGAGCTGCGGGCGGTGGTGGCCGCCGGCGCGGTGGTCGACTGAGCCGCCGGCGCGGTGGTCGACTGAGCGGCCGGCTCAGCCGGTGGTGGAGCGGGTGGCCGGGGCCGGGCGGACCGGGCGGAGCAGCGTCTCCGGGCTCATCGAGCCGAGCAGCTTCTCCAGCGCGTACTCGACGTCCGACTTCCAGCTCAGCGCGGTGCGCAGCTCCAGGCGCAGCCGGGGGTAACGGGGGTGCGGCCGGACGGTCTTGAAGCCCACCGAGAGGAAGAAGTCGGCCGGGGCGACGCAGGCCCGGCTGGTGCTGTCGGCGTCGTCACCGAACTTCGCGTCGCCGAACGCCTCGATCGCCTTGATCCCGCGCTTGGTGAGGTCCCGCGCCACGCCCTGGACGAGCATCCGGCCCAGTCCGCCGCCGGCGAAGGCAGGCACCACGTTGGCGGTCATCAGCAGCGCCGCGTCGGCGGAGACCGGAGACGTGGGGAAGGCCATCGAGCGGGGGACGTAGGCCGGCGGGGCGAACATGACGAAACCGGCCGGCATGCCGTCTACGTACGCGAGCTTGCCGCAGGAACCCCACTCCAGCAGGGTCTGCGAGACCCACGCCTCCTTCTCCAGCCCCGGGTCGCCGGCCGCGCAGGCCCGCTCGGCGGAGACCGGATCGAGCTCCCAGTAGACGCACTGCCGGCACGATCGGGGCAGGTCTTCCAGGGTGTCGAGGGTCAGACTGACCAGACGTCGCGACATTGGCGCATCCCCACAATAGGCTCGGAGGTGAGACCAGCGCGGAACCTCGCCGCCGTTTTCCTGCCCCCGACGAGCGATCGTACGCCGCCATCCGACCGTACGGGAGGGGACGCGCGAACGCCCACCCGAGCCGGGTACGTCCGGTCCGGGATGTGGACGTCCTCCCCGCCAGCAGGCTGCGGGTGGCCGGCGGGGACTACGATCGAGCGACCGGCGTCCCGCGCCGCCATGGTCGCCGGCACCGCGGGTACCACACCGGGCGGTAGCCCGACCGACACCCGACGAGGTGATGTCATGACCGGCACGACGCTCGACGACTACACCGACCGGTATGCCCGGCGGGTCCGCGGGATGACCGCCTCGGAGATCCGGGCGCTCTTCGCGGTGGCCAGCCGGCCGGAGGTCGTCTCGCTCGCCGGCGGGGCGCCCTACATCGCCGCGCTGCCGCTGGACGCGGTCGGCGAGATGCTGGGCAAGCTCGGCTCCGAGCACGGCGTCACCACCCTCCAGTACGGCATCGGCCAGGGCACCCCGGAGCTGCGTGAGCGGATCTGCGAGGTGATGGCGCTCTCCGGCATCGACGCGTCCTGCGGCGCCTCACCGGAGGACGTGGTGGTCACCGTCGGCGGTCAGCAGGCGCTGGACCTGGTGGCCCGGCTCTTCCTGGACCCGGGGGACGTGGTGCTCGCCGAGGGCCCGACGTACGTCGGCGCGCTCGGGGTCTTCCAGGCCGCCCAGGCCCAGGTGGTGCACGTGCCGATGGACGACGACGGGCTCGTCCCGGAGGCGCTGGAGGTGGCGATCGCCGACCTGGCCCGCGCCGGCCGCCGGGTCAAGTTCCTCTACACCATCCCGACGTACCAGAACCCGACCGGCGTGACGCTGAGCGAGGAGCGGCGCGAGCGGGTGCTCGACATCTGCGAGCGCGCCGGCCTGCTCGTGGTCGAGGACGACCCGTACGGTCAGCTGGGTTTCGAGGGTGAGGCGCCGGCGCCGCTGCGGGCCCGCCGCCGCCACGGGGTCTTCTACCTGAGCACGTTCTCCAAGACCTTCGCCCCGGGCCTGCGGGTCGGCTGGATCCTGGCCCCGCACGCGGTCCGCGACAAGCTGGTGATCGCCAGCGAGGCGCAGATCCTCTGCCCGAGCGGCTACGCCCAGGCAGCCGTGGCGACGTACCTCTCGACCATGCCGTGGCGCGAGCAGCTGAAGGTCTACCGCGAGGTCTACCGGGAGCGCCGGGACGCGATGCTGACCGCGCTGGAGGACCTGATGCCGGCCGGCACCACCTGGACCACGCCGGCCGGCGGCCTTTTCGTCTGGGCGAGCCTGCCGGACGGGCTGGACGCCAAGGCGATGATGCCCAGGGCCATCGCCGCCCGCGTCGCCTACGTCCCGGGGACCGGCTTCTACGCGGACGGCTCCGGCACCGGGAACATGCGGCTCAACTTCTCCTTCCCCTCGCCGGAGCGCATCCGGGAGGGTGTGCGCCGGCTGGCCGGCGTGATGGAGCAGGACATCGCGATGCGCAAGGTCTTCGGGGCGGTCAGCCCGGCCGGTCGGCGGCGGGGCGGCTCGGATGCCCCCGGCCCCGACTTGGCATGATTCCGGCATGGCTCACACCTCCGACGAGCGATCTGACCTGGCCGACCCCGTGACCGACCCGCGCGTGCTGGTCCTCGCCGGCGGCCTCTCGTACGAGCGGGACGTGTCGCTGCGGTCCGGCCGGCGGGTGCTCGACGCGCTCCGCGCGGTGGGGGTGGAGGCGGAGCTCCGCGACGCCGACGTCGCCCTGCTCCCCGCGCTCGCCGCCGACCCGCCGGACGCCGTGGTGATCGCGCTGCACGGCGCCACCGGCGAGGACGGCTCCCTCCGCGGCGTGCTCGACCTCTGCGGCGTGCCCTACGTCGGCTGCGACGCCCGCGCCTCCCGGCTGGCCTGGGACAAGCCGTCGGCGAAGGCGGTGCTGCGGGAGAACGGCATCCCCACGCCCGACTGGGTGGCTCTGCCGCACGACCGCTTCTCCGAGCTGGGTGCGGTGGCGGTGCTGGACCGGATCGTGGACCGGCTGGGGCTGCCGCTGATGGTCAAGCCCACCCAGGGCGGTTCCGGCCTGGGCGCCGCCGTGGTCCGGGACGCCGCGGCCCTCCCGGCCGCGATGGTCGGTTGCTTCGCGTACGACTCGACGGCGCTGGTCGAGCGGTACGTGCCCGGGATGGACGTGGCGGTCTCCGTCGTCGACCTCGGCCAGGGCCCGCAGGCCCTGCCGCCGGTGGAGATCGTGCCCCGCAACGGCGTCTACGACTACGCGGCCCGCTACACCGCCGGGCGGACCACCTGGCACGCCCCCGCCCGGCTGGACCCGGCCGTCGCCGGCACCGTCGCCGAGGTGGCCCTGGCCGCACACACCGCGCTCGGGCTGCGCGACCTCTCCCGGGTCGACCTCATCGTCGACGCCGACGGCCAGCCGCACGTGCTGGAGGTCAACGTCTCGCCGGGGATGACCGAGACGTCGCTGCTGCCGCTGGCGATCCAGGCGGCCGGGCTGGACCTCGGGCGGGTGCTCGGGGCACTGGTGAGCCGGGCCGCCGCCCGCCGCTCCTGACCCGGGTCACCTTTCCTCCACCCACGGCGTGGCTCCTGTGCTGCGCCCCGCCGGACCGCTCCTGACCGACGAGTGGCCGGCCGTTCCTGACGATCCGTCGGTCGTTTCGGTCGGGCCGTCGTCGGCCGTTCCTGACGATCCATCGGCCGTTTTCGGTCGGGCCATCGTCGGCCGTTCCAGGCCGGGCCGCCATCCGCGGCTCCCTGTCCGGGAATAGTGGTTCGGTGCCCCCGGCGAAGGCCGCCCGTCCGCTGCCGGCACCCCGCGAGAGCCCCGAGGTGGTCCGCGCCGCCGCCGAGGGACGCCTGCTCGCCGCATGGGTGTCGGCAGCGGCGGACCATGGTCGTGACCGGCCGAGCCCGCGACACAGGTCGCTACCGGTGCTCAGCGACCTCCGCGGCGACGTCCTCGTCGGCGTCCTCGTCGTCGCTCACGCTGTCGTTGCCCGATGGGTCGTCGTCCTCGACCGGCGAGCCGGACCCGTCGGCGTCGGGCTCCTCCTCGTCCTCTGGCGGCACCGGGATCTCCTCGTCGGCTTCGATCACCGACACCGGCTCTTCCTCGGCCGCCTTCGCCTCCGCCGAGGACTGGGCGGCGATGCTGGACGGCGCCTGCCACTGGATCCGGGGCGGCTCCGCCAACGGACGGCCACCGAACTCGGCCAACCAGGCGGCGACCATGGCCAGGTTCTCCCGCCACTGCGACTCGGAGATGGGCGGCAGGATGGAGTCCCAGAGGGAGAGGAAGGTGCCGCGCAGCTGGAGCCGTCCGTACGGCCGGGCCAGGAACCACATGTGCAGATGGGCGGAGCCGTCCCCCCAGCGGTTCACGTGGACCCGAGCGACTCCGTCCAGCGAACGGATGGCCTTTTCCAGTCGTACCGTCATGACGCCCAGCTCGGCGGCGAGCAGGTTGGGCAGGTCGCCCAGGTCGAGGTGGGAGCGGGACTCCAGGATCAGCACCATCGGCAGCCCGGTGGGGCGGTCCATGGCGCGTACCCGCCAGCGCTCACCCACCCAGATGTAGGCGTCGTCGGGGGCGTTGCAGGCGGTGCATTCCCGGTGCCCCTCGCCCTTCCGGGGAGGTTCGACCGCGACCGGGTCCTCAAGGTGCTTGACGCGGAGATCGCCCTCGAAGGGAAACGACGGCCACTGGGTGAAGTCCGGAACTGAGGGAGGGGTGTCGTGCACGACGCTGACCCTAACCGAGTCGGCGACCGGTGTCCCTACCCCGATCGACCGCGGTCACGAAGAGTTTTCGGGCCGGCCGTGCCGTCACCGAGGGCGCGCGAGACGCCCCGGAGAGCGGTTGTCCACAGGCTGATGAGATCACCACCACAGCCCGTCATCCACAGGTCAGAGCGCTGTTCTACGCGCTGTTTCACGTGAAACTGGCGGTGCCTGTGGAAAACCGCTGTGGATAACTTTGACCTCGTCCACAGCGGAAGTCACAGAGGTTCCGGACCCGCTCTTCCCAACGAGCGGCGAGGGCGTTGGCTGCTGTCCGGGATCCAGGTTTTTCCACCGTACGAATACCAGGGGTCGATCCTGTTGAAGGTGAACCAGGGGGCGGAGGTATGGGCCGCGGGGAGCGCTCAGGCGCCAACTCCGGCTCGGAGCAAGCCACGGCCTGCTTCCTGGATTCTCCTTAATGACGGCGGGAGGGGGTACCCCAATGGGGACCTCGTTTCACGTGGAACGGGCAGGTGCCCCGAGAGGTGGCGGGTGCCGTCCGCCAGACGGCGGAGCCCGACAGACGGCGGGGGCCGCGAGACGGCGGGCCGGAAGACGCGGGGGCCGGAAGACGCGGGGGCCGGAAGACGCGGGGGCCGGAAGACGACGGACGCCGCCCCCACGGGTCACGGGTGACCGAGACGGCGGGGCCGGCCTACAGGTGGGTGCCTCACAGAAGGTGGGGGCGCCCACAGACGGCCGTGGCCCACGGACGGGCGGCGCTTCACAGCGGCGCGACAGAGGCTAGTGCCCGACAGGGGGTTCGGTAACCACTGAGCCAAGCCGAGTCCAGCCTGTAGAGGCCGAAGCGGCTCGCGGTGCGCACAGCGATCGACAGAGCCGATCGCAGGCCGTGCCGAGCCGGCCCCGCGCCGAGCCGGCCCCGCGCCGAGGCCGCCCGGGCAGACGGCAGCGAAAGCCTCCCGCTGCGGTAGCCATCACAAGCCCACACCCACACCACCGGTTGGTGGAGGACGCGTGCAGGTGGCGGCGAAGGAGGGACCGTTCCACGTGAAACGGAGACCAGCCGGATCGCGATGACGTCGTTCGACGTGGCACTACTCCGATCCGCCGCGCACGCCTCGGTCCTCACCCCTCCCCACACCTGTCTCCACGCCGTGACCCACTCCGCTCGGGCTGAGGGTCAGTCGGACGTTCTTTCGTCCCGTCCACCTGGGGTTCACGTGAAACGTCGTGGGGGCGGCACGGCTCAATCTGGAGCTGACGTCCCGGCCCCCGGTGGACGGGCACCACAAAGGTCGAGCAACACCCTGCAAGCCAACGGCCTGGCGGCACACGTCCCAGGGCAACTTCGAGCTGCACGTGATGCTCCCGGTCATGGGCCGCAACGGCCCCGGCGCCGGGGCGCTTCTCCGCTGACTCCCGCTCTCCAGGTGATCGAGGATGCCTCCCTCGCGCCCTGAGAGTGACGCAGGCGCCGTTTCACGTGAAACACGGGCCAGGACCACGATCAAGCGACCGGGCTCGTCCTGGCGGCTCACAGCGACCAGCAACCTGGCCAACTCGGAACCACGGCGGCCCGCGTCAGCGGACCCGACCGCAAAGCCGCCGGCCACCGACGCCCGCCGTCCACCGATAGCTCGATCGAGGACCGCCACAGCGGGCCAGCAGGCTGGGCGCGCGGTGAACCCAGGGCCACCGCGCGCCCCAACGAGCGCGGGACGGTCCAGGAGCTTCCGAACGGATGCCGACAGGCCCACCCACCGACGGGATCCAAGGCCTGACATGCGGACCGGCCGCGTACCCGAGAGGGTGCGCGGCCGGTGATGCCGGACGGGACCGGCTCAGTCTTCGGGCTCCTCCTGCTCGACCCCGATGATGCCCACGATCCGCTCAAGGTCGTCGACCGTGGCGAACTCGATGGTGATCTTGCCCTTGCTCCGCCCGATGTCGACCTTCACCCGGGTGTCGAAGCGGTTGGAGAGCCGATCGGCCAGATCGGTGAGCGCAGGGGCGTGCGGCTTGGGCCGACGCTTCGCGGCCGCGGTCTTCGCCGGCCCGTCGCTCAGGGCCAGGGCCACGATCTCCTCGGTCGCCCGGACCGAGAGCCCCTCGGCGACGATCCGCAGGGCGAGCTGCTCCTGCGCCTCCGCCTCGTCGAGGCTGAGCAGCGCGCGGGCATGGCCGGCGGAGAGCACGCCGGCGGCGACCCGCCGCTGTACCTGCGCCGGCAGGTTGAGCAGGCGGATGGTGTTCGAGATCTGCGGCCGGCTACGCCCGATCCGCCGGGCCAGTTCCTCGTGGGTGGCGCCGAACTCCTCCAGCAGTTGCTGGTACGCGGCCGCCTCCTCCAGCGGGTTGAGGTTCGCCCGGTGGATGTTCTCCAGGAGCGCGTCCCGGAGCATCGCGTCGTCCTTGGTGTCCCGGACGATCGCCGGGATGTTCTCCCGGCCGACGGCCTGGGCGGCCCGCCATCGCCGCTCGCCCATGACGAGTTCGTACTTCTCGTCGTCGAGCTGGCGGACGACGATCGGCTGGAGGAAGCCGACCTCCTGGATGGAGGTCTTCAGCTCCTCCAGCGCATCCTCATCGAAGACCTGCCGGGGCTGCTTCGGATTCGGCACGATCGCGTCGACCGGGATCTCGGCGAAGCGGGCTCCGGGCACCGGGCTCAACTGCGGCTCGGGCTGCACCGGGGTCACCGGTGCCGGCGCGGCCTCGACGGGCGCCTCGGTCGTCGGCAGTACGGCGTCCGCCGACACGGCCGGCGCGGGGGCCGTGTCGGTTGCCTCCTGCACCGGCCCGGTGGGGATCAGCGCTCCGAGTCCTCGACCCAGACCGCCACGGGGTCGGTTCTTCATGCAGCGCCTCCCAGCGACTCATCCGCATTACGCATTCCGGCTCACCGGCTCCCGGGCGCCGCGCTCCGCGATCTCCTGGGCGGCCTCGAAGTAGCTCGTGGCCCCCCGCGATCCGGGATCGTAGGTCATCACGGACTGGCCGTAGCTGGGTGCCTCGGACACGCGGACGTTGCGGGGGATGACGGCCTCGAGCACCTTGTCGCCGAAGTGGTTCCGGACGTCCTGCTCGACCGCGTCGGCCAGCCGGGTACGGCGGTCGTACATCGTGAGCAGGATGGTGGAGACCTCGAGCTTGGGGTTCAGGTGCTGGCGGACCAGGTTGATGTTGTTGATCAGCTGGTTCAGCCCTTCCAGCGCGTAGTACTCGCACTGAATGGGGATCAGCACCTCCTGCGCCGCGACGAGCGCGTTGACCGTCAGCAGGCCCAGCGAGGGCGGACAGTCGATGAAGACGTAGTCGAAGTGCCCCGGGTACGCGGCGATCGCCCGGGCGAGCCGGGACTCCCGAGCCACGACCGACACGAGCTCGATCTCCGCACCGGCCAGGTCGATGGTCGCCGGTACGCACCAGAGGTTCGGGATGCCCTCGACCTCCTGAGCCACGTCCTCCAGCGGCTCGCTGTTGATCAGGCAGTCGTAGACGTCCGGCACCCCGGTGTGGTGGGGGACGTTCAGCCCGGTCGAGGCGTTGCCCTGCGGGTCGAGGTCGACCACCAGGACCCGGTTACCGTGCAGGGCGAGTGCCACCGCCAGGTTCACCGTGGTCGTGGTTTTACCCACGCCGCCCTTCTGGTTGGCGACGCACATGACCCGGGTCCGCTCGGGGCGGGGCATCGTCACCTCGCCACTCGGATTAAGGATCTGCACGGCGCGCATAGCCTCCATAGCCAACGGTGGGTCATCCTCTTCGCGCGTCGGGGTTTCACGTGAAACGTACGCGGCAGCGGCGGGGTCGCCGGCCATGCCGCCGGCCGGGGAACCCGGCGTGTCGACGCCGGCGGACGCGGAGTCCGACACGGCGCCCGGATGCGGTTGCTGCGGAACCACCGCGGTCGGCACATTTCCGGTCGGTGGAGTCTCGAACCGGGACGGCGCCCCGGCATTGCGGCGCACCGGCGCTGCGCGGTCGGCCGCGGCGTTGACCGGTCGACCGTCTGTCCCGGCGTTGACCGGTCGGGCGTCGGGCGTGGACGGCGCCGCCGGAGACTCGTACGACTCCGAGGGTGGGCGCGCGGCGCCGACGGCCGGTACGTCCCGCCGGACGGCCGGGTCGCAGTCCGGCTGCTGGACGATCGGCTGGTCGCCGGTCGGCCAGCGGTCGGTTTCACGTGAAACGGGGTCTGCCGCCGAGGGAGTGCCCTCGGGGCGTCTCACCCGTGGATCGTCGTAGCTGCCGTCGTCATGCACCTGTCATCCCTACCCGCTCCGGATGGTCGGTTCGCACCTCGTCAACCGGCCGCACGCGTGTTTCGCACCGCGGCGCGTACCGCCCGGCGGAATCGGGCGGGATCCCGTGCCCGGAACCCCGCCCGTCCCACACTATCGACGCGCAGTCAGCCTACGGGGGACGGGCGCGGCGGGTCCATCTCGGTTGTCAGGCGGTCATTTTCGACACGACGGGCCGATACCGCTCGCCGGTCAGCGGTTCCGCTTTCGGCCGCCGCGTGAACTCTTCGGCGCCTTCTTCGCGGACGGGGGGCGGACCATCCGCTCGCGGACGATCTCCACCACGGTGGTCGCCGGGTCGATCACCCCGACGCCGCAGAGGTGCACTGCCGGCTCCCCACCACCGAGCCGGTTGACCGCCTCGGCGTGCTCGGCGATCTCCTCGGCGGCGGAGGCGCCCTTCAGAGCGATGACCCGGCCACCCCGCACGGCGAGCGGCAGGCACCAACTGGAGAGCCGGTCCAGAGGAGCGACCGCGCGGGCGGTGACCACGTCGGCGCTGAACGGGCCAACCCCGGTCTCACCCGTCGCCGCCTGGTCCGCGCGCCCCCGGAAGACCCGCACCATTCTGGCCAGTCCGAGGTGTTCCACCGCCTCGATCAGGAAGGAGGTACGCCGAGCGAGCGGCTCGACCAGGGTGACCGTCAGATCGGGCCGGGCGATCGCCAGCACCAGTCCGGGCAGGCCGGCACCCGAGCCCACGTCGATCACCGATGCGCCCTCGGGGATGCGTTCGGCCACCGCGGCGCAGTTGAGCAGATGGCGGTCCCAGATCCGGGGTGCCTCCCGGGGGCCGATCAGGCCCCGGACCACACCGTCGGTGGCGAGCAGTTCGGCGTACCCGGCGGCCAGGTCGAGCCGGTCACCGAAGAGCGTCCGCGCCGCTGCGGCCAGTTCGGCGGGGAGCGCGGCGTCCTCCGCCGAGGGAACGGGGTGGACAGGCGACGGCCCGGGCGGCGTACCACCCGGGCCGGTCACGGCAGCCGCCGTGTCGTCGTCGTGTGTCACCAGGTCAGTCCGCCGGCCGGACGATGATGCGCCGGTTCGGCTCGACACCCTCGGACTCGCTCTCCACGCCGCTCATCGCGTTGACGACGTCGTGGACGCACTTGCGCTCGAACGCGGACATCGGCTCGAGCTCGACCGCCTCGCCGTGCTCCTTGACCTTCTCGACCGCGTTCTTGGCGACCGCGGCGAGCTCCTTGCGCCGGGTGGCGCGGTAGCCACCGACGTCGAGCAGCAGTCGGCTCGGCGAGCCGGTCTGGCGGAACACCGCCAGCCGGGCGAGCTCCTGAAGTGCCTCCAGGGTGGCGCCGCGCTGGCCGACCAGGTTCTGCAGCTGGGCACCGACGACCTCGACGACGGGACGGCCGCCGGAGACCAGCTCGTCGATGTCGCCGTCGTAGTCGAGGATGTCGAGCAGACCCTCGATGTAGTCGGCCGCGATCTCGCTCTGCGCGAAGAGCTCGCTCTCGCCGGCGGACTTCTTCTCCTTGCCACCGGTCTCGGCTTCGCCCTCCTCGGGCTCGTTCCCGCCGGTCGCCGCGGTCGGCTCGGTCTCCTCGTCCACGGACGGATCCGCGCTGGGGATGCTGGTGTCGGTCACGGTGTCATCTCCGTACTCGCTCGGCCGGACCGTCGGGTCCGCTGGTTTCCCGGGGCGACCGGCGGGAGAGGGCCGGTGCCACGGGCACGTCTGTACGGGCAGTGTCGCCCGTGACCGCGCGGGGCGCGGCGGTTCCGGACCGGCGCCGGCCGTACGGCGGCTGCGCGGTGCCGGAGGGCCGCCGTCGGTCGTCCCGACGGCGGCCCGGGTGGCTCAGCCCTGGCGCTTGGCCGGGCCCTTCTTCGGGTTCACCGGCTTGGCGCCCGGCTTGGGACCGGCGACCTTCGGCGCGGCGGGCTTGGCCGGGGCCTGTGCGACCGGCTTGCTCCGGTTGAGGAAGCCGCCGGTCTTGGCCGGCTGCACCGGCCTCCGGTTGCCGGTGGTCGCCTTGTTTCCGGTGACCCCCTTGTTGGTCACCAGCGGCGGGAACTTCCGCAGCACCCACTGCTGCTGGCCGAGGGTGAAGAGGTTGTTGGTGACCCAGTAGATGATCACGCCGATCGGGAAGATCGAGCCGGAGATCAGCAGGGAGAGCGGGATGCCGTAGAGCATCAGCCGCTGCACCATCCGCTGCTGCGGGTCCTCCGCCCAGCCGGTCTTGAGGATCATCTGACGGCTGGTCAGGTAGGTGGTGCCCATCATGACCAGCACCAGGATGCCGGCGATGACCTTGACGGTGGTGCCGTTGGCGTTGAGCCGGGCCAGTTCGTCGGCCGTGGAGCCGAACTTGCCGGCGATCGGGGCGGTGAAGATCTTCGCCTGCGACGCGGACGTGAACTGGTCGACCGACCACCCGTAGAGGGTCTTGGCCTCCTTGGCCGGGTCGAGCCGGCGCAGCACGTGGAAGAGGCCGAGGAAGACCGGGATCTGGAGGAACATCGGAAGGCAGCCCATCAGCGGGTTGGCCTTTTCCTTCCGATAGAGCTCCATCATCTCCTTCTGGAGCGTCTCCCGGTCACCCTTGTGCTTCTCCTGCAGCTCCTTGACCTTGGGCTGGAGCGCCTGCATCGCCCGCTGGGACTTGATCTGCTTGACGAAGACCGGGAACAGGATGACCCGGACGGTCACCACCAGGAAGACGATGGCGAGGATCCAGGACCAGTTCGTGCCGAGCACCGCGTTGACCGGCACCCCGATGGCGTCCCAGGCCGAGTGCCAGGTCAGCAGGATCCACGAGATCGCGTAGTAGATCCAGTCGAGACTCAATTCTCAGGCTCCAGTCAGGTCGGCACGGCGGCGGCCGCCCGGTTCCGGCACCGGGTCATGTCCACCTGGGTGGAAGGGGTGGCAACGCGACAACCGCCGGACCGTCAGGCCGGCTCCCCGCAACGCGCCGTGCCGGGCCACCGCCTCCAGGGCGTACGCACTGCACGACGGGTAGAACCGACAGCGGGCCGGCAGTGCCGGGCTTATCCAACGACGGTACGCGATGATGGGACCACTCAGCACCCGGGCACCCATGCTCGTCGGCCGCGACGCGGCGGGTCCGTCGCTCACCGGGACCGTCGCCCCCGGGGCGCCCGCGCGGCGGCGATCGCTGCGTCGAGGTCGGCCCCGAGTCGGGCGTACGACGCGTCGGCGGCCGCGGGCAGCGCCCGGACCACCAGGGTGCTGCCGTCGGGCAGCGTGGCCAGTCGCTCACGGACCAGGTGCCGCAGTCGTCGGCGGACGGTGTTCCGCACCACGGCGTTCCCAACCGCCTTGGACACGACAAAACCGGCGCGGGTCGGTACGGAGGTCATCTCCGTACCGGCGTCCCGCGCCGGCTCCGGCGAGGTTGTCGCGGTGGGTTCGGGGGCCGCCGGCAGGGTGAGGTGGACGACGACCGCGCCTCGCCCGGCGCGTCGGCCACCCCGGACCGCTGCGGCGAAGTCGTTACTGCGCCGCAGTCGCTGTGCGGCCGTCAGCACGACTGCCCACGTTCCCGGGACCGGACCGGTCGGCCTCAGGCCGACAGGCGGGTGCGACCCTTGGCGCGACGGGTCGACAGGATGGCGCGGCCGGCACGGGTGCGCATGCGCAGCCGGAAGCCGTGGGTCTTCGCGCGCCGGCGGTTGTTCGGCTGGTAGGTGCGCTTGCTCACGTCAGGCTCTCCGTTTTCGTACGTCCCCAGCGCGGGTCGCCCGGGGTCGTGCTGGACCAGGCCACCTCGACGGTGGCCCACGATCGGTGCTGCCCGACGACGCGGGACCTCGGCGATGCAGGGAAGCGACCGCGGACAGCAAGCACCCATCACCCTAGCAGAGGGCGAAAGAGCAGCCCCTCCAGCCTACGCAGGGGCGCAATGACCGTCAAACAACCCAGCAGGGGCGTCACCCCCAGGTGGAAGCGCGACCGAACTAGCGCTTTTCGCTGATGCCGACAAGGACGGCCAGCGTCGTCGGTTGATGGTGCCCCGTCGTCGCTGTTACCGTGCGCGTTTGCGGTCAGCGTCGGGGGTGCAGGGTTGACGCTGGCCGGCAAGACCGGACAAGGCAGTGAATCGTTCGGCACGGTGAACCCGCTTCGACGCCCCTCCAACCAGGGGGCAGGTCCGACCCGCGACCGGCGGGCGGCCCCAATCGGTCGGTACACACAGGCTGTGGATAACTTGTGGATGCCGGTCGGTCAGCCGTCCGGTGGTGAGGCACCACCCGCGCGAACGCGGTGGCGGGCCCGGAACGGCCGCTGGACCACAGCGGCGGCCGGGAGCAGAGGCGGAGGGGGTGGCACGACGGTGGCCGGAACGATCGACCTTGCCGCGGTGTGGACCGCGGCGACGGACGAACTCGCCGACGAGATCATCTCCGCGCAGCAGCGCGCGTACCTGCGGCTCACCCGGCTGCGGGCGATCGTCGAGGACACCGCACTGCTCTCCGTCCCGGACGCCTTCACCCGGGACGTGATCGAGTCCCGGCTGCGGCCGGCGATCACCGAGGCGCTCACCCGACGGCTGGGCCGCCCGATCCAGGTCGCGGTCACCGTCCGGGTCGCCGAGGACGCCGCCGGCCGGCCCGCCGGCACCGTCTACCGCAGCGACCCGGAGACCGCGCAGGCCGAGCTGGACGGCAGTAAGGACGACTTCGCCGCCGGCCCGCCCTCCTTCGCCGAGCAGCCCTTTCCCGAGCAGCCCTTCGGCGAGCAGCCCTTCGGCGAGCAGAAGCAGGCGTACCCGGAGCCGGCCTATCCGGATCAGTCGTACCAGGACCGGCCCGCCGACCCGGCGCCCGCGCCGCCGTCGCACGACGGGCACCGCCCGGGGCTCATCCCGGCGAGCCGGGACGGCGGCCAGGACACCCTTTTCGGTGCCGGCTTCGCCGAGCCGATGCCGGCGAGCAGGGCCACCCCCGAGCGGCGCGGCTACGACGAGCGCTCCCGTCCCGAGGCTCCGGTCGCCGACACCCGCGGCTTCGAACCGGCGTACCGCGACCAGGCCCGTCCGCAGCGCGACCCGCACCCGCCCCGCGGCATGGCCCGCGACGGGGGGACGGACAGCGGCCCCGGCCGCGCCGGCGCTGACCGCCGCCCCGGCGGGGGAAGCGACCGCCGCCCCGGCGGCGCGGAGAGCGGCGGCAACCGGCTCAACCCGAAGTACATGTTCGAGACGTTCGTCATCGGCTCGTCCAACCGGTTCGCTCACGCGGCGAGCGTCGCGGTGGCCGAGTCACCGGCCAAGGCGTACAACCCGTTGTTCATCTACGGTCACTCCGGGCTCGGCAAGACCCACCTGCTGCACGCGATCGGGCATTACGCCACCACCCTCGGCAACGCCCGATCGGTCCGCTACGTCTCCACCGAAGAGTTCACCAACGACTTCATCAACTCGCTCCGGGACGACAAGACCAGTGCGTTCCAGCGCCGCTACCGGGACGTCGACATCCTCCTGATCGACGACATCCAGTTCCTGGAGAACCGCGAGCGCACCCAGGAGGAGTTCTTCCACACCTTCAACACCCTGCACAACGCGAACAAGCAGATCGTGATCACGTCCGACCGCTCCCCGCGCCAACTGGCGACCCTGGAGGACCGGATGCGGACCCGGTTCGAGTGGGGCCTGCTCGCCGACATCCAGCCGCCCGACCTCGAGACCCGGATCGCGATCCTGCAGAAGAAGGCGGCCCAGGAGCGGATGTACGCCCCGCCGGACGTGCTGGAGTTCATCGCCTCCCGGGTGTCCAACTCGATCCGGGAACTGGAGGGGGCGCTGATCCGGGTGACCGCGTTCGCCAGCCTCACCCGTTCGACGGTCGAGCTGTCGTTGGCCGAGGAGGTGCTGCGGGACTTCATCCCGGACGGCTCCGGCCCCGAGATCAACGCCGACCAGATCATGGCTTCCACCGCCGACTACTTCGGGGTGAGCCTGGAGGACCTGCGCGGCCAGTCCCGCTCGCGGGTGCTGGTCAACGCCCGCCAGGTGGCCATGTACCTGTGCCGCGAGCTGACCGAGTTGTCGCTGCCCCGGATCGGGCAGGCCTTCGGTGGCCGGGACCACACCACGGTGATGCACGCCGACCGCAAGATCCGCCAGCAGATGGCCGAGCGGCGCTCGCTCTACAACCAGATCGCCGAGCTGACCAACCGGATCAAGCAGAACACCTGACGACGGCTTCAGGTCGCGGCGCGGCGTCAGACGCGCCGAGCTGAAGCCGTCGTTACGTACGCCACGCCGGCGACCGCCGGCGGTTGGCGGGAGAGACGCCCGGGCCCCGGCGGCCGGGCGTTTTTTCATGCCTGTGGACGCCCGAAGTTGACCCTCGACCGGGTCGAGGGCCCAGGATCGGTGTCGTGTTCATCCACAGGTTCGACCGGTTGTCCACATCCCGGGTTCCACAGGCGGTGGATAACCACACTCCGTCCGGGGCCCGTTACCCACAGACTGTGGACAAACCCTGGGGACGAGCCTGTGGACGCCTGGGGACGACGGGCGCGTTGTCCACCGACGACGGTCGCCCTGTGGGCAGCCTGTTGAAGGTTCTGGGGACAACGTCGATCGACGTCTTCCGCGTCGTCCACAGGACTGGGGAGAAACCCGGTGGATTACCGGTGGACAACCGGTGGACAACCGTGGACAAGTCTGTGGACGACGCGGCCTGTGGACGCAGACCCGGGTTTACCCCCCGGTTCTCCACAGCCAAACCACCGGTGGATAACGTGTCTGAGCTGCGGCGACGCGAGTTCTCCACAGTTTGCACAGGTGCGATGAAGACGATGAGTTATCTCTTCTAAAGAATCAAAAACCAATCATCACCGTTGGACTTCCTGTGGATCGGGCCGGAGCGCTGCCGTCGGCAGTCACCCGGCACCTGGATCCAGAGGGTCGGGCGCACAGCCGATGCCCTCGCGCCCTAAGGTGCGATGGGTACCCGCACGGTCGGGCGGGACGGTAGGCAGCGGTCGGCATGAGAGAGTTGTCGCTGACGTCGACGCGGAGGCATTGATGAAGTTCCGAGTAGAGCGCGACGCGCTCGCCGAAGCGGTGGCGTGGACCGCGAAGAGCCTGCCCAACCGGCCGTCCGTACCGGTGCTGGCGGGGGTGATGCTCCGCGTCACCGACGGCAACCTCCAGGTCTCCGGCTTCGACTACGAGGTCTCCAGCCAGGTGGCCGTCGAGGTGCAGGGGGACGCCGACGGCGCCGCCCTGGTCTCCGGTCGACTGCTCGCCGAGATCACCAAGGCCCTGCCGGCCAAGCCGGTGGACATCGCCGCGGTCGGCGCCCACCTGGAGCTGGTCTGCGGCAGCGCGCGGTTCACCCTGCCGACCATGCCGGTCGAGGACTACCCGGCCCTGCCCGAGATGCCGGAGAGCGCCGGCACCGTCGACGCGGCGGCCTTCGCCGCCGCCGTCGCCCAGGTCGCCGTGGCCGCCGGCCGGGACGAGACGCTGCCGATGATGACCGGCGTACGCCTGGAACTCTCCGGCGGCACGCTGGCCATGCTCGCCACGGACCGCTACCGGCTGGCGCTGCGCGAGATGGAGTGGAACCCGGACGACCCCGAGATCAGCCTCAACGCGCTGGTGCCGGCCCGGACCCTGAACGACACCGCCAAGGCGCTCGGCCCGCTCGGCGGCCAGGTGACCATGGCGCTCTCCCAGGGTGCCGCCGGCGAGGGCATGATCGGCTTCACCGGCGGCACTCGGCGGACCACCAGCCGGCTGCTCGACGGCGCGAACTACCCGCCGGTGCGCTCGCTCTTCCCGGCCGCCCACAACGCCGAGGCGCGGGTTCCGGTGAGCACCCTGATCGAGGTGGTCAAGCGGGTCGCCCTGGTGGCCGAGCGGACCACCCCGGTGCTGCTGAGCTTCAGCTCCGACGGCCTGGTGGTCGAGGCGGGCGGCACCGAGGAGGCGCGGGCCAGCGAGGCGATGGAGGCCACCTTCACCGGTGAGCCGCTGACCATCGGCTTCAACCCGCAGTACCTGATCGACGGCCTGGCCAACCTCGGCGCCCAGTTCGCGCTGCTGAGGTTCGTCGACGCCTTCAAGCCGGCGGTGATTTCCCCCGCCGGCGAGGATGGCGAGGTTGTCCCGGGGTACCGGTACCTCATCATGCCGATCCGCGTGTCCCGCTGATCGCGCCCGCAGAACCAGACGCACGGAGGTAGGAGCAGATGCAGCTCGGCCTGGTAGGACTCGGCCGGATGGGCGGCAACATGCGCGAGCGGTTGCGCGCCGCCGGCCACGAGGTGGTCGGCTTCGACCACAACGCGGAGCTGAGCGACGTCGCCACCCTGGCGGAGCTGGCCGAGAAGCTGGAGGCGCCGCGCGCCGTCTGGGTGATGGTCCCGGCCGGGGTGACCGACACGACGATCGACGAGCTCGCCGGTGTGCTCGGTGAGGGCGACATCATCGTCGACGGCGGCAACTCGCGGTTCAGCGACGACGCGCCGCGGGCCGAGCGGCTCGCCGAGCGCGGCATCGGCTACCTCGACGCCGGCGTCTCCGGCGGCGTCTGGGGCCGGCAGAACGGGTACGCCCTGATGGTCGGCGGCGCCCAGGAGCACGTCGAGCGGCTGATGCCGATCTTCGAGGCGCTCAAGCCGGAGGGCGAGTTCGGCTTCGTGCACGCCGGCCCGGTCGGCGCCGGTCACTACGCCAAAATGGTGCACAACGGCATCGAGTACGGCCTGATGCACGCCTACGCCGAGGGCTTCGAGCTGCTGTCGAAGTCCGAGCTGGTGACCAACGTGCCGGGCGTGTTCAAGTCCTGGCGCGAGGGCACCGTGGTCCGCTCCTGGCTGCTGGACCTGCTCGACCGGGCCCTCGACGAGGACCCGGAGCTGGCGGAGCTGAGCAGCTACACCGAGGACACCGGCGAGGGCCGCTGGACGGTCGACGAGGCGGTCCGGCTCGCCGTTCCGCTGAACGTCATCACCGCCTCGCTCTTCGCCCGGTTCGCCTCCCGGCAGGACGAGTCGCCCGCGATGAAGGCCGTCGCCGCGCTGCGCCAGCAGTTCGGCGGCCACGCCGTCCACAAGCGCTGACCGGTATCCACAGCCTGTGTACGTCCGCCGGCTCGAACTGGTCGACTTCCGCTCGTACGAGCGGGTCGGCGTCGACCTGGAGCCGGGGCCGAACGTCCTGATCGGCGCCAACGGCGTCGGCAAGACCAACCTGGTCGAGGCGCTGGGCTACGTGGCGACCCTGGACTCGCACCGGGTCGCCACGGACGCCCCTCTGGTCCGGATGGGTGCCGCCTCGGCGGTGATCCGCTGCGCGGTGGTGCACGACGGCCGGGAGCTCCTGGTCGAGCTGGAGATCGTGCCGGGCAAGGCGAACCGGGCCCGGCTGGGGCGCTCACCCGCCCGGCGGGCCCGGGACGTGATCGGCGCGCTGCGGCTGGTGCTCTTCGCCCCGGAGGACCTGGAACTCGTCCGGGGCGACCCGGCCGAGCGCCGCCGTTACCTGGACGACCTGCTGGTGCTCCGGCAGCCCCGGTACGCCGGGGTACGCGCGGACTACGAGCGGGTGGTCAAGCAACGCAACGCCCTGCTCCGCACCGCGTACCTGGCCCGCAAGACGGGCGGGTCGCGGGGCGGGGACCTGTCCACCCTGGCGGTCTGGGACACCCACCTGGCGCAGCACGGGGCGGAGCTGCTGGCCGGCCGGCTGGAACTGGTCGCCGCGCTCGCCCCGCACGTCACCAAGGCGTACGACGCGGTGGCGGCCGGCCGGGGCGCGGCGGGGATCGCGTACCGGCCGTCGGTGGAGCTGACCGAGCCGACCACCGACCGGGCGGCGCTGGCCGAGGCGCTGACCGTCGCGCTGGCCGAGTCCCGCTCGGCGGAGATCGAACGGGGCACCACGCTGGTCGGGCCGCACCGGGACGAGCTGAGCCTCACCCTCGGCCCGCTGCCCGCCAAGGGGTACGCCAGCCACGGCGAGTCGTGGTCGTACGCGCTGGCCCTGCGGCTGGCCGGCTACGATCTGCTCCGCGCCGACGGCATCGAACCGGTGCTGGTCCTCGACGACGTCTTCGCCGAGCTGGACGCGGGCCGCCGGGAGCGGCTGGCGGAGCTGGTCGGCGGGGCCGGTCAGCTCCTGGTGACCTGCGCGGTCGACGACGACGTGCCGGCGGCCCTGCGCGGCACCCGGTACACGGTGGGCGAGGGGACGGTGCACCGTGTCGACTGATCCGGACCGCGCAGACGCCCGCCGCGCGGGTGGCCCGAGCCGCGCCGCCGCGGGTGGGGCGTCCGGTGCGCGTACCCCCAAGGGTGCCGGAGCCGCCCCGGACGGCGGCGCGGCGCGACCGACCGGCACCGGCGCGGACGCCGCCCGGGGTGGG
>NZ_JBAKHO010000054.1:0-36367 GCF_036902735.1 Micromonospora lacuserhaii
TCCGACTTCGCCGACCGCCCGCAGCGCCCGCGCCCCGGCGGCCGAGCCGGCCGTCAGCAGCCCGGCCGCGCCGATCGCCAGCGCGCCGAGGGCGGCGGCGACCCACCAGGGGTACGGGTCCGGGGGTGGCACCCAGTCGAGCGTGCCCCGGATCTCCAGCGGCTCGGCGCCGTCGCGGATCGGCACGGTCCAGTCCCGGACCCGGTGTTCCCGGGCGGGGTCGGCGGCCACCTGCGCCGGCACCCCGGACTCCCGCCACTGGGCCCGCTGGTCGTGCCAGCGCACCCGGGCATCGTCGGAGATCCGCCGCCAGGCCGGGGCCGCGGCGGGGTCGGCCTCCGGCGGCAGCGCGGTCCGGCCGGCCAGGGTCCGGTTGAGGTACGTGGCGGGAGAGTGGCTGTTCTCGAACGCCCCGTCCGGGCCGACCCGCAGGTACGGCTCGCCGGAGTAGCCGATCACCTCGACGTCCCGGCCGGTGCGGTTGACCAGTTCCAGCCGGGCGCCCGCCTCGACGACCCGTACCGTCAGGCCCGGCCGGGCCGGGGTGAGGCCGGTGACCTCGGCGCGGTAGTCGGTGCCGGCGGGCGCGTCGGCGCCGTGCGCGTACGCCGGGGTGGCGAGGGTGACCAGGGCGGTGAGCGCGGCGGCGAGCAGCAGGCCGGCCCGCCGCAGCGGGCTGGGGATCACTTGCCGGCCGCCTCCACGGCCGCGGTGATCCCCGCCGGGGTGCGGTCCTCCACGGCCGTGCCGTTGACCTTGATGGTCGGGGTGCCGGTGACGCCGGCCTTGCTGGCGTCGTCGGTCACGTGCTCGGTCCACGCCTTGTACGTGCCGTCCTTGACGCACGAGCCGAAGTCGTCCTTGTTCAGGCCCACGCCCGCGCCGATGTCGATCAGCTCGTCGTTGCTCAGGCCGGCGCTGCCCTCGGCGGGCTGCCGTTCGAACAGCGCGTCGGTGAACTCCTTGAACTTTCCGCCCTTGGCGGCGCAGCCGGAGGCGGCCGACGAGCGGGTCGAGTACTCGGTGGTGGAGAAGCGGTTCAGGTAGGCCACCGGGTGGAAGACGACCTTGGCCTTGCCGTCGGCGACCAGCTGGTTGATCGTCGCCCCGCTGGTCTGCTGGAACTGTCGGCAGGCCGGGCAGAGGTAGTCCTCGTAGAGGTCGATGGTGACCGGACCGTCGCCGATCACGATGCCGGTGCCGGGCGGGTTCGCGCCGGGCGGGGTGGTGAAGGTGTCCGACTTCTGGCTACGGAAGACGCTCCAGCCGATCAGCCCGGCGATCACCAGCAGCACGACCGCGGCGACCGACGTCCAGAGGGTCCGCTTGCGCCGTTTCTCCCGGGCGATCTGTTCCCGGACCACCCGTGCCGCGTCCCGTTGTCCCTTGCGACTACTCATCCTCGCCCTCCACGGGTGGTTCGCCCGCCAGCCAGCCGTCCACCGAGACGGGGGTGCGGGGCCAGCTGAGCAGGAATCCGGCCAGCGCCAGGAATCCCAGGTCCCGGAGGATCTCCGGGAGGTAGCTCGGGGCCTGCCCGGCGGCGAGCTGCCCACCGCTGCCGAAGCAGCCGCAGTCGATGGCCAGGCCGCGGCTCCAGGCCGAGGCGATGCCGGCGACGAAGACCACCAGCAGCGCGGCGGAGACGCCGGCGGCGAGCCGGGTGGCCAGGCCGATCAGCAGGATCACGCCGAGCGCCAGCTCCACGAAGGGCAGCGCCGCGCCGATCACCGTCGCCGCCTCGTACGGCATCACCTGGTACGCGTTGACGGCTCGGCCCGAGGCGGCCAGGTCACCGACCTTGGCCCCGCCGGCGATCAGCCAGACGGCGGCCAGGCCGAGCCGGGCGGCGACGCCGAGCCAGGGGCGGATGGCGGCCCAGCGGCCGGCCCGGGTGCTCGCTGCGGTCACGATCATTGGTCGTTCCGCACCCTCGATAAGTTCCACGACTCAGCCGGCGAGCGCGTCGCCGACGGCGTCGACCAGGTCGGTGCGGGCCCGGGCCACCCGGGACCGGATGGTGCCCACGGGTACCCCCTCCACGGCGGCGGCCTCCGCGTACGACAGTCCGAGCAGTTGGGTGAGCACGAACGCGCCGCGGCGTTCGGCGGGCAGCCGGCGGACCAGGTCGACGGCGCCGAGCTGGCCGGCGGGGTCGGGGTGGGGGTGGCCGGTGTGCGCGTCGGCGGCGAGCCGCTCGTCGAGGCGCCGGCGGCGGACCACGGTGCGCAGGTGGTCGGCGCAGGCCCGCCGGGCGATGCCGAGCAGCCAGGTCCGGGCGCTCGAGCGCCCCTGGAAGGAGGGCAGGGCGCGGAACGCCCGCAGGTAGGTCTCCTGGGTGAGGTCGTCGGCGCTGTCCGCGTCGACCAGCGCGGCGGCGAAGCGCCACACCTCGGCCTGGGTGGCGCGGACGAACGCGGCCTGGGCCAGCGGGTCGCCGTCGCGGGCGGCGAGCGCCCAGCCCGTCGCCGACTCCCGCCCAGCGCCGTGGTCCACGCCGGTACGGCCGGCGGCGGCGGTGTCGCGCGGGGCAGGGATCACGACAGACGAGGTTACGCGGCGTGGCGGTGGTGGGCAGGGCCCTTCGGCCCTTTCCATGGCCCCGCTCACGTCGGGAACTTTTCCCCGCCCCCGCCCGACTACCTGCTCATGAAGTGCGACGACGTACGGGTGGCGCTGTCGGCGCGGCTGGACGGCGAGGACCCGCAGGCCCCGGTGGAGGCGCTGGACGCCCACACCGAGGGCTGCCCCGGCTGCCGTGCCTGGCTGGACCGGGCCGAGCGGGTGACCCGGCTCACCCGGGTCCGGTCGGTGCGGGTGCCCGACCTGACCGCCGAGGTGCTGGCCGCGGTCGCCGCCGACCCGGTGCTGGCCCGGCGCTCCCCGGCGGCCGTCCGGGCGGCCCGCCGGCAGGTGCTGCGCATCGCCGTGGCGGTGGCCGCGGTGGCCCAGCTCGCCGTCGCGCTGCCGCTGCTGCTGGCCGGGCTCGGGGTGGCGGCCGACCCGCACGCCAGCCGGGAGATGGCCTCCTTCGACGTCGCCCTGGCCGTCGGGTTCGCGCTGGCCGCCTGGCGGCCGGAGCGGGCCCGGGCGTTCCTGCCGGTGGCGCTGGTGCTGGCGGTCTGCCTGGCCGGCACCAGCGTGGTCGACATCGCCAACTCGACCACCGCGCTGGTGCACGAGGCCGGTCACCTGGCCGCCGTGGCGCAGGCCGGACTGCTCTGGGCGCTGGGCCGAACCAGCGGCGACACCGGCCGGCCGTGGCGCGCCTCGGTCGTGGCGGGACGCGGGTGAGCCCGGCCGGGACCAGCGCCGGAAGTGCGGTCACGGGCCGGGTCGGTGGGACCGGGGCCGGCGGTGCGGCGCGGCGGGCGGGGCCGGGTGGCCGACCCGGCGCCCGGTCGGCGAGCATGGCCGGCATGAACCCTGTCGATCGTCGCCGGTACGCGCGGCTGGGCGCCGCCGCCGGCCTGCTGGTCATTCTGGTCGCGCTGCTGCTCGCCCCGGCGTCCCCGGCGAGCGCCCATGCCGTGCTGGCCAGCAGCAGCCCGCAGGCGTCGGCGGTGGTGCCGAGCGGCCCGGGCGAGGTGGTGCTCACCTTCAGCGAGTCGGTCCGCAGGGTGCCCGGCAAGATCCGGGTGATCGCTCCGGACGGCTCCCGCGCCGACCGGGGCGAGCCGTCCTTCGAGGGGTCGGTGGTGACGGTGCCCGTCGACCCGTCCGGGCCGCGCGGCACCTACCTGGTCAGCTACCGGGTGATCTCCGCCGACAGCCACCCGGTCTCGGGCGCGTTCACGTACTCGGTCGGGGCGCCCTCACCGCCGCCCACCGACTCCGGGTCGGACAACCGCGCCGACCCGGTGGTGGGCGCGGCGGTGAAGGTCGGCAAGTACCTCAGCTACGTCGGGCTGCTGCTGGTGGTCGGTCCGGCGCTGGTGCTCGCCGCGCTCTGGCCGTACCGGCTCTCCCGGCGTGGTCCGGCCCGGCTGCTCTGGGCCGGCGTCGGCCTGCTGGCGGTGGCCACCGTGGCCGAGATGTGGTTGCAGGTGCCGTACACCGCCGGTGGGGGGCTGTTCGACGTCACCGGTGCGGGCGTCGCCGAGGTGTTCGGCAGCGCGTACGGGGCCGCGCACCTGGTCCGGCTGGGCCTGCTGGCGGCGGCGGTGTTCCTGCTGCGCCCGCTGACCGCCGGGCCGCCGAGCCGTACCGACGGGATCATTCTGGGCGTGCTCGGGGTGGCGGGCCTGTTCACCTGGTCGCTGGCCGGGCACCCGGCGGCCTCCCCGGCGCCGGCGGTGTCGGTGGCGGTCGACGCGGTGCACCTGGGCAGCATGGCGGTCTGGCTGGGCGGGCTGGTGATGCTCGCGGTCTTCCTGCTGCGCCGGGCCGACGAGCGGGAACTGGGGGCGATCCTGCCGATCTGGTCCCGCTGGGCGGCGCTGGCGGTGGCGGCGCTGCTGCTCGCCGGCACCGTGCAGAGCCTGATCGAGGTGGGCACCCCGCGCGCGCTGGTGGACACCGCGTACGGGCGGCTGCTGCTCGCCAAGATCATCCTGTTCTTGCTGGTGATCGGGGTGGCCGCGTACTCCCGGCAGCTGGTGCGGCGGCGGACCGCCGCAGCGCGGCCGGTGCCGGTGCGCCGGGCCATCTGGGTGGAGCTGGCGGTCACCGCGATCGTGCTCGGCCTGTCGGCGACGCTGGTGCAGACCACCCCGGCCCGGACCGTGGCCGCCGAGTCCGACGGCACCTCCAGCGGCCTGTACTCCGCCATGCTCACCAGCCCGCTCTACCAGTTGCAGGTCGACATCGACCCGGCCGAGAAGGGCAGCAACTCGATGCACCTGTACGCCTACGGCAAGGACAGCAAGCCACTGCCGGTGGTCGAGTGGAAGGCGACCGCCGCGCTGCCGTCGGCTGGGATCGAGCCGATCGACGTCCCGCTGCTCCCGCTGACCGACAACCACGCGACCGGGGAGATCAGCCTCCCGGCGGCCGGTGACTGGCAGTTCCGTCTTACCGTCCGCATCTCCGACATCGACCAGGCCACGGTGACCGCCACCGTGCCGATCAGGTAACCGAAAGGCGCTCACCCAGATGATCCGTTCCCGGCGTCCCGCAACCGCCGCCGCGCTCACCCTCGCCGCCCTCGCCACGGCCGTGTTCGGCATGGCCGGGCCCGCCTCGGCGCACGTCTCGGTGGACCCGAAGCAGGCGACCCAGGGTGGCTACGGCCGCTTCGCCTTCCGGGTGCCGAACGAGAGCGACACCGCCGCCACCACGAAGGTGGAGGTGGTGCTGCCGGAGAACGCCCCGGTCGGCTCCGTCTCCACCCTGCCGGTGCCGGGCTGGACGGTGGCCGTGGAGAAGCGCAAGGTCGACCCGCCGGTCGAGGTGCACGGCAGCCAGCTCACCGAGGCGGTGTCGAAACTGACCTGGACGGCCACCGGTGACGCCGGGATCAAGCCGGGCCAGTTCCAGGAGTTCCCCGTCTCGATGGGGCCGCTGCCGCAGGTCGACACGATGGTCTTCAAGACCTTGCAGACGTACTCCGACGGCAACGTGCAGCGCTGGATCGAGGAGCCCACCGGCGGCACCGAGTCGGAGAACCCGGCCCCGGTGCTCACCCTGACCGCCGCGTCGGGGTCGCCCACGACGGCGGCACCGGCGGCCCGGGCCGACGCCGCCGACGACGGTGGCGCGTCCACCGGGCTGGCCGTCGCCGGTCTGGCGGCGGGGCTGGCCGGGCTGGTCCTCGGCGGCCTCGCGCTGGCCCGTACCCGCCTGCCGGCGGCGCCGAAGGCCTGAGCCGCGTTCCCGACCGGCCGGCGGAGCCCCTGCGCCGGGCCGGCCGCCGCATCCGCGCCGTCCCCGCTGATATCCGCAGATCACGGCGCTCCCGTCGGTAAGGTCTGCCGGGTACCCGGTCACCGAAGGAGACGAAACGGATGCGGTTCGTGCGCGCGCTCGCCGGAATGCTGCTGCTGGTCGTCGGGATTCCGGCGTTGCTGCTCGGGGGAGGGTTGTGGACGGTCGCCCGGCACGCCGCCCCGGACGGCACCTTCGGCGCCCGCGTCGAGCCGGTGCGCACCGCCGGCCGGGCCGTGGTGGTGACCGACGTCGACGCGCTGCTGCGCGAGCAGGCGCCGTTCACCCGGCTCGGTCCGGCCCGGCTGCGGCTGACCGCCCGGACCGTGGACGGCCCCGCCTTCCTCGGCCTGGCCCCCGCCGCCGAGGTGCGCCGGTGGCTCGCGCCGACCCCATACGTCACGGTCGACCGGGTCGCGCCGGCCCGCGGTCCGCTGCCGGTCCGGCTCACCGACGCGACGCCCGCCGCCACCGCCGGGGCCGCCGGCGCGCCCGCGGCCGGCCCGCTCGGTCGGCCCTTCTGGGTACGCGAGGGGATCGGCGTGATCGAGTGGAGCCCCGCCGAGCTGGCCGGCCGGGACCTGAGCCTGGTGATCATGCGGCCGGACGGGCGGGCCGAGCTCGCCCTGCAGTCGCGCGCCGAGTTGCGGGTCGGCTGGCTCGACCCGGCCGCCTGGGCGCTGCTGGTTGGTGGCCTGCTGCTGATCGGCCTGGCCGCCCTGGTGCTGCTGCGCCCGGTACGCCCGCGCGAGGTGGTCTTCGTGGTGGAGCCGGACCAGGTGCCGGTGCTGGCCGGCCGGCTCGGGGTCAGCTCGCTGAGCGGCCTCGGCGTGCCGGAGCCGGAGCCGGAGCGGCAGCTCGTGTCGGTGGGCGCGGGGGTGCCGGCGATCGGCGCGGCGCCGGCCCGCCCGACCACGCTGGCGGACCTGCCGGTGTGGCCGCCGCACGCACCGGAGAGCGAAGCCGGCCGGGACTGACCGGCGGGACGCCGGACGGCCCTCCGCGCTGCCGACGCGGAGGGCCGTCCATCACCGGGGGATCGGTGCTACCCGAGAGACGCCTGGGGTAGGTGTTGCCAGATTAACCCCGGTACGCCGTGGATGGGAACGTCTGTCCATTTGGCGCAACTATCCCCGGGCGGGCGTGGGCCGGGCTTCCCGCCGCACCGGGAGCGTCACCAGCAGCAGCAGCGCGAGCAGCACGTACTCGTTGCGGAACACGAACTCGCCGGGCGAGTCGGTGGGCACCGGCGCGATGCCCCAGTCCTGGAAGGACACCACGCCGTAGATGATCACGGCGGAGGTGCCAACGGCGAGTGCGAGCAGCCACCAGCGCCGCCGCTGTTCGTCGGTGCCGCGGCCGGTGTGCAGCGCCGCGTCCACCAGCACCACCACGGCGGGTATGAACCAGTAGATGTGGTGGGTCCAGGTGATCGGGCTGACCAGCCCGCCGACCAGGCCGGTCAGGGTCAGGCCGGTGAGTTCGTCGCCAGCCCGGGCGGCCCGCGCCGCACGCCACAGGCCGAACCCGGCGACCACCAGCACCAGGGCCAGCCAGACCGACTGGGGCGGCTTCGCCGGGGCGTCGAGCCGGCTCAGCAGGCCGAAGAGCGACTGGTTGCCGGTGTAGTCGGTGCGGCCGACGCGGTCGGTCGCCCAGAGCTCGTGCGTCCAGAACCGCCACGAGTCCCTCGGTGCCAGCGCCGCCGCCAGCAGGGTCGCCGCCGTCGCGGTCACCCCCGCGACCACCGCGGCCCGCCAGCGCCGGCTGATCAGCAGGTAGAGCAGGAAGATCCCCGGGAAGAGCTTGAGCGCCGTGGCCAGGCCGACGCCCACCCCGGCCCAGGGCCGCGCCCGGGGTACGGCGAAGAGCAGGTCGGCCAGGATCAGCACCACCAGCAGCATGTTGATCTGGCCGAAGGTGATCGTCTCCCGGGTGCTCTCCACCGCGAAGACCAACAGCACCGCCACCGTGAGGGTGAACAGTCGGGGCAGCCCGTGCCGGGCGATCAGCGGGGCGACCAGCCAGCGGGTCGTCACGACCACGCCGATGCCGGTGAGGGCCGTGAAGATCGCGATGGTGAGGCCCAGGGGGAGCGCCGCGAACGGCCGGAGCAGCAGCGCACTGAACGGCGGGTAGGTGAAGTAGAGCTCGCCCTGCACCCGGTCCGGCTGGACGTAGTCGTAGAGCGGGTGCCCGGCCGCCCACCAGTCCATCGCCCGCATGTAGATCTTCAGGTCGAAGAAGTCGTGCACCAGGCCCGGCAGATAGAGCGCCGGCAGCACGGCCACCAGCGCCAGCACCGTGACGATCCGGCGGAGCGTACGGCCGCGCTGGTCGCCCGGGGCGAC
Organism: Micromonospora lacuserhaii; assembly: GCF_036902735.1. Taxonomy (NCBI): domain Bacteria; kingdom Bacillati; phylum Actinomycetota; class Actinomycetes; order Micromonosporales; family Micromonosporaceae; genus Micromonospora; species Micromonospora lacuserhaii. Next base: position 8,217 of record NZ_JBAKHO010000054.1, read on the forward strand.
GGCCGGTGGCGCGACGGATTCGGCTGGCACGGGGAAACCCTAGCGGTCCCGTCGGCCACCGGTGCCGAGGCGCGGAGAGCTGGGCTGCGCGTAGTCTGTCCCGGTGGCTGACCTTCTCGTCTGGATCGACTGTGAGATGACCGGGTTGGATCTCGGTGCCGACGCGCTGATCGAGGTCGCCGCGCTCGTCACCGACCGCGACCTCAACGTGCTCGGCGAGGGCGTCGACGTGGTGATCCACGCCGACGAGGCGGCCCTGGAGGCGATGCCGGAGATCGTCCGCACCATGCACGCCAAGTCCGGGCTGACCGAGGAGGTCCGCCGCTCGACGGTGACCCTGGCCGAGGCCGAGGACATGGTGCTGGAGTACGTGACCAGTCACGTGAAGGATCCGCGCACCGCGCCGCTCTGCGGCAACTCGATCGCCACCGACCGCGGCTTCATCGCCCGGGACATGCCCCGGCTCGACGCCCACCTGCACTACCGCATGATCGACGTCTCCTCCCTCAAGGAGCTGACCCGGCGCTGGTACCCGCGGGTGTACTTCGGCCAGCCGCAGAAGGGGCTCGCGCACCGGGCCCTGGCGGACGTCCGGGAGAGCATCCGGGAGCTGGAGTACTACCGGCGGACGATCTTCGTACCCCTGCCGGGGCCGGACGTGGAGACGGCCAAGGGGATCGCCGCGCAGCTCTGAGCGGCGCGGCCGCCCGCCGGCACGGTGGTGCGGAACCCGCTGGACGGGCCCGCCGGTGGTGTGGCTATTATTAGTTCCGCACCCGCCCGGGTCACCGGCGCGGAAGGCATGGTGGCTGTAGCTCAGTTGGCAGAGCACCGGGTTGTGGTCCCGGTTGTCGTGGGTTCAATTCCCATCAGTCACCCCAGACACGGAAGCCCCCTCCTCGCGGAGGGGGCTTCCGTCGTTGCGGGGCCGGTCAGGGGGTCGCCTCGACGGTGGCCTGGACGGTCGGCTCGTCGCCGGCGCTCTGCTCGGCCGCCGGCTGGTACGGCAGGGCGCTGCCCTTGACGTACTCGTCCCAGCTCATGTTCCAGTCGGTCCAGCCGTTGCCGTTCTGGAGCTTGCGCTCGGTGCCCTTGACGGTGATCGGGTCACCCATCCGGGTGTTGGCGAAGAGCCAGGCGCCGTCGGCCATCGAGACGTTGACGCAGCCGTGCGAGACGTTGACGCTGCCCTGCTTTCCCTCGGACCAGGGCGCGGCGTGGATGAACTCGCCGCCCCAGGTGATCCGCTGGGCGAAGTCGATGTCCGTCCGGTAGCCCTCCTGCGGGCCGAGCTCGGCGCGCGTGTCGAAGACGGTCTTGCGCAGCTTCTCGATCACCACCATCGTGCCGCTGGACGACGGGGTGGTCGGCTTGCCGAGGCTGACCAGGATGGTCTTGACGACCGTGCCGTCCTTGGTGACGGTCATCCGCTTGGTCCTGTTGTCCACCTGCATGACCAGCGACGGGCCGATCTTGACGTCGACGGTCAGGTCGGAGCGGCCGTACCAGCCGTCGCCGAGCGGGAGCCCGGCGGCCCGGATCTTGTACGACACGGTGCTGCCCCCCCGCCAGAACTCCTTGGGCCGGTAGCGGACCTCGGTGGGGCTGACCCAGTGCCAGATCCCCTCCTGCGCCGGGGTGGAGGTGACCGTCATCCGGCGCTGGAGGTCGTCGCGGTAGTCCCGGGGAATGGCCCGGCCGAACTTGACGATCAGCGGCATGCCGACGCCGACCACCTGGCCGTCACCGAGGAAGCTGGTGACCCGGATCTGCTTGTCGGGCTCGTCCATCACGGTGAAGGCGCTGGTCGCCGTGGCGGGCCTGCCGTCGTCACCGGTCGCCGTGACGGTGGCGGTGTACTTCTGGCCGTACTTCAGGGTGTCGGTGGGCAGCCAGCTCTTCCCGTCCGCGGCGAGCGCGCCCTCGACGGCCTCGCCGGCGTCGTCCTTCAGCTCGACGGTGGTCTCCTCGGCCTCCGTCGTGGTGAAGGTGATGCCGGTGGTGGCCGGGACGTCGGTCGCGTCGGTCTTCGGCGCGGTGATGGTGGCCGCGGCCTTCGGGGGTTTCTCGTTCGCGCCCTGCCAGCTCGACGGCTTGTCGCTGTCGGAGCCGGTGCAGCCGGCGGTGAACGTCAGCGCCGCGGCGAGCAGCCCCGCGGCGAGCGCGCGGCGGCGGCCGACGCGCCGGGACAGCTGATCCTGGACAGCTCGCATGATTCCCTCGCAGTCGTGGTCCCCGATGCCCCATCGTCTCTTACTGACGCGGGAGAGCGCCGACCGGTTGCCACCCGTGAACTGGAACACGCCGATCGCTGTGTACGAATGACGGTAAAATGATCGGCTTTGGTGAGGCTGGCTCGTGCTCGCGGGGCCGGCGCGACGGCCGGCCCCGCGATGTCGCTCAGAGCAGCGGGCCGGACCCGCCGCTGGGCACCGGCAGGGCGCTGCCCTCGACGAACTTCGACCAGCTCAGGCTCCACGCCGTCCAGCCGTTGCCCGGGTCGATCTTCCGCTCGGTGCCCTTCACGGTGATCGGGTCACCGATCCTGGTCCGCTCGAAGAGCCAGCGGCCGGCCGCCATCGAGACGTTGACGCACCCGTGCGAGACGTTCTGCCGGCCCTGCACCCCCTCCGACCAGGGCGCCGCGTGGATGTACTCGCCGCCCCAGGTCAACCGCTGGGCGAAGTCGATCTCGGTGCGGTAGCGGTTCGCCGGGTCGGGATCGTCCATGGTGTCGAAGACGGTCTTCTCCTTCTTCTCCATCACCACCATGGTGCCGCTGGACGAGGGAGTGCTCTTCTTGCCCAGGCTGACCGGGAAGGTGCGAGTCAGCTTGCCGTCCTCGTAGACGTCCATCTTCTTGGTCGCGTTGTCGACCTTCATCACGAAGGAGCGGCCGATCTTCGCGGTCGCCGACCGGTCGACGTTGCCGTACCGGCCGTTGCTCAGCGGCATGCCGGCCAGCGCGATCCGGACGTCGATCGTGGTGCCCGGCTGCCAGTACTCCGGCGCGCGGTAGTAAGCCTGGGTGCCGTTGTAGACCCAGTGCCAGGCGCCCGGCTGCGGCGGGTCGGTCTTCACGAACATCCGCTTCTGCACCGCCGCGCGGTCCTTCTTCGGGATGCCCGGGTGGAACTCGACGACCACCGGCATGGCCACCCCGTACGACTTGTCGTCGAAGAGGTAGAGGCCGGAGTTGATCATCGACTTCGGCTTGCTCATCGTGGTGAACGTGCTGGTGCCCCGGTGCGTCTCGCCGCCGGAGCCGGTGCCGGTCACCGTGGCGGTGTAGCTCGTGCCGTACGCCAGCGGCGTCGACGGCACCCAGGAGGTGCCGTCCCGGCGCATCCGCCCCTCGACCCGGTCGCCGTCCGCCGAGACGAGGGTGACCGAGGACACCTCGCCCCCGCCAGGGATCTTCGCGCTGATCTCGATGCTGACCGGCTTGTTCGCCGCGCCGTCGGCCGGGGTGACCGACAGGCTGGGAAGCGCCGGTGCGGTGGTCGCGCCGGGGTCGTCGGACGCCGGCGCGCTGGTGCCCGGGGTGGCAGCGCCACCGCCGACGAACGCGGCGCCCTTCTTGTCGTCGTCGCCGCACCCGGTCAGTGCCAGCGACGCCACCAGGACCAGAGCGCCCACCATCGCCCCGCCCCGCGTGAACCTGCCCATTCCCACCTCTGTTCTCGCGTGCCTGGCGGACATCGTGCCGTATCCGGAGCCCGGCCCTGGTCCCCTGAGCCGCTCGCCAGGGCCTTTAGTGATCTTTTGCCCGGTAAGCTCGACCGAAGAGCGGAGTCGGGTATCGGATTGGAACCCGGCTCAGGGGCCGTGCTAGTGTTCTCTCCGTTGCCAACGAGCGCCGCTAGCTCAACTGGCAGAGCAGCGGACTCTTAATCCGCGGGTTCGGGGTTCGAGTCCCTGGCGGCGCACCACTGAAGGCCCAGGCACAGCCCATCTCGGCTGTGCCTGGGTCTTCGCGGTTTTCAGCGCTACAGCCAAGCTCAACCGAAGAGCCGGTCGGCGGCCGCGTCCATGGCCGCCCGCTCGACCTCCACCAGCCTGTCCTGGTCGGGAGTGGGGCTGTCAACTCCGGGTTGGCCCCGTTATCCAATTTCCTATCCACCTTCCCACTCCAACTCCCCTTCTTGAACAACGGGTTTCAGGGGATCCGGCGCGCGGGGATATTCGTAGGGGATTCGGTGAGCCAAGCGGACGGCTCGTCCTTCCAGCAAAGCCAACATCTCCGTGAGTAGATCGTTCAGGCTATCCCACGCCGAACCGAACGGGCCTTCGACTTCGTCGAACTCAAATATCCGCCCGTACGGTGGCTGCGGCTGAGTATCGAGGACAAGACAGCCACCGCACAGATCGTTTCCGAACGCGATCCAGGTCGGCCGCCAGGCATCGCCCCAGATCGACGCTCTCTGCCGGGTGTCGCGAGCGATCCGCGAGCTATCCATCATGTGGTAGCCCGACGGAAGCAGGATTATGCCGCTGACACCTCGTGCGTCGTCGGAACCGTTGAAGTTCAGAAGCAGTTCCACCAAATCAGGTGGAAGTTCGGTGCCTAATTCTGACGTGAGCTCAGCCAGCGCCCGGTCATCCGCGGGAGGGTTGAGCTTTTCGAACGTGAGAGGCGCGTTCCTCTGTAACCACTCGGCGATCTGCGTCCATAGGAGAGTGATCGAGCTCGGCATGGCTCACCAACCTATCGTAGGGAGCCTGTGTTCGTCGGCCCTGCCAGAGGGCATGAGCTGGGAGCCAGTGGTGGGAGCCACCGGGGCGAACCGGGTCGGACGAGATCGAACCGATCCAGTTGCCGCGCTCGCGGCGACCAGGCCGTCGCGAACACTGCCGAACGGCTGCGAAGTGGTCTTGGGAATCTAGGATCAGAAGGTCGACGGTGCACGGCTGTACAGCCAGCGGGTCCGCCACGAACGACAGCAGCCGACACTCCCGACGGTGCGACCAGGCACCCGGTCCTCTGACCCGGCATCCGCGCTCTTCTCTTAATCCGCGGGTTCGGGGTTCGAGTCCCTCGCGGCGCACCAGCAATCATCTGGGCATTCACCCTCACGGGTGGGTGCCCAGAGGTCGTTTCGGGGTCCCGACAGCAACGGCCCCAGTCGTGAGCGTCATCACCCGCGAGGAGCGGTCGTGGGCGTGATCCACAGACAGGCCGTGCCGCTGCGTCCCACCCGGGCGTGCCGGCTCTTCGTGTCGGCCCTCCGCTGCCAGCCGGGACTGGTGCCAAGGCCCGGGTGAGCCCTACCCGGGCTGGGAGATCGACTCGCGGTTGATGTAGACGACCTGGGCGGCGAAGGCCAGCAGAGCCAGCACGGCGCCGACACCGATCGCGAACCCCGGCGACAGCCCCGCGAGCCGGGCCAGCAGCGTCACCACGAGCCCCATCAGCAGCGCGTTCACCGCGCCCACCATCGCCGCCGTAGTCAGCAACAGCTGCGCCCGCCGGGGCGCGTTACCGACCGCCGCCCAGGTCGCCCGCATGATGCCCTCGCCCTGCACGGCGTCGGCGAAGAAGTCGTGGTCGCCGGCCAGCCGGCGATGGTAGTACGCCCGGATTCGCTGGATCCGCGCGAGATCCAGCTCGTTCTCCACCATGTTCTGCACCAGCCGCAGGAACGTGAGCAGCCCGGTGATCACCAGCGTCGGCAGCACCGCCCCGAGGTACGGCCGGACGAGCGCGGCGTTGCTGGCGACGAAACCGAGCCCGATCAGCGCGGCAGAGAGCATGGACAGGAAGACGGTCGCCCGACCCACCGACTCGGTGACGGTCGTGCTGCGCGAGGTCTGAAGCACGAAATGCTCGGTGGTCAGGGCGGTGAGCAGTGCCTGCTCGCGTTCTCCGTCGTCCATGCAGTTCACCGTCCGTGGGTCGACCAGGGTCATCCGTGGCTCAACTCGCCAGCCGCCCGCTCAGTCACGCGGCTCATCGGAGGATCCCGGCCAGCCGTGGGTGATAGGACCTCACTCCTGGCCCGAGGATGAGGCTCGTGCCTGATCTAGTAGGAGAATGACCGACCAGAACGAGACAGGTACGGGGCGTCTGCCTGAAGAAGATCTCAAGGTGCTGATCGGTGTAGCTGCGCACCTGGAATCGATCTTCCTTGTGGACGAAGGGCCGCAAGAGGTCTTCGATGCCCTGCTCGCTCGGCTGCGGCACGACATGGTGCGATTCGGCCTCATTGCCACCGATTCGAAGGCAGACGTGCGTGCTGGCATCCAAGGGCTCAACGTGCGGCTGCGGCGCGCGCTAGGTGAGGATCTCCCGCCCGGCGGCACCACCTGAGGCGACAGCTCGGCGTCTGCGATTTCGTTCTCCTGTGGAGGGCATCACGCACACCAGCCGCTACCGGACCATGCTGACGGGCCTCCACGATGGTCGTCGGCGCGTCCCTGTCCTGCTACCTCGACGTGTCCTGCCCGAGACCCTGCGCCGGCACGTCACGCGCCCGCAGGCCATCGTGTATACCGCTGAGCACATGAGCGGCTGGTACGCCACCCCACGGCGCGCTGGGCTGGCCCTGCGTTACACCTGTTCGAGCCAGTCCTTGATGACCGTGAAGTCGCGTTCTCTCAGGCCGTGACGGGGGTCGACCCGATGCAGCAGGGCCGGGCCGTGGTGATGGGCGGACACCCAGACGCGATCGGTAGGGGAGATCTCGTCGTCGACCCAGACGAAGGGACGCCCCTGCGCCCACCCGACCAGGCCGCGGGTCTTCCAGTGCAGGGCGCCGTCCTCGTCTGAGTCGGGCCAGTCCACCACCGGTAGGGCCGGCAGTCCGAGCAGCGGAGCCAGTACGTCGTTCGCGTCGCTCATCCACGTCGTCGCCCACACGAGATCACACGGCAGGGCGGCAAGCAGGCGGCCGTGTTCCGGCTCGACCCTGTGCAGCAACGGATGGGCGTCGTTCGGCCGAACCTCTACATGGGTTTGGCGGCGCGGCATGTCCGGCGGTGCCGCCGGTGGCGTTCCGAACGGGATGAGGGTGCCGTCCACGTCAAGGAACAGCAGAGGACGCTGCACGGGGGCGGACATGGCCCAGAGATTAGCCCTCGGCCCGTGACCGAGAACCCCCGCGCACTTCCACTAGATCCTCACCTCGGCGTGACCGTGCTCGTCGCGGCGGAAGAGTGCGCGTTCAATCGGTCGGCAGGAGCGGTCGCATGAACGTGCGCTCGTACCGCAGGACGCAACCGGAGTCGTCGCGGATGCGGTCGGCCGCGACGAACTCCGGGTCGTTGCCGAACCGTGCGCGGTAACGCTCGTAGGCTGCCAGGCTGTCGAAGCTGAACAGCGCTTCGGCCTGGTCGCTGGCTCCCTCGGCGGGCAGGAAGTAGCCGTGGTGCACACCACCGTGCTTGGTTACCAGCCGCATCCACGCGTGGGCGAAGCGTTCGAACGCCTGGATCTGCGCGGGGTTGATGGTGTAGCGCACGACGCAGGTGATCACGGCACCACCATACGGGTCGATGTCCGCAGATCCCGACAGGACTGCGCATCGCGGCTTGGCCGGGAGCCGGGCATCGGGCCGCGTCAGCGTGAGGTCGGGGGGCGTAGCCCGTCGAGGGCGATGCCGAGCACCCGGTCGCGCTGCTCGGGCTGCGGGAACTGGGCCATGGTGAGGCCGCTGAGCAGCCGGACCACGTCGTCGAAGCTGATGTCGTCGCGGACCGCTCCGGCCGCCTGGGCGCGGCGCATCATGGGCTCGCCCGCGGTGTAGATCTCGGTCCGGCAGCTGCGGAAGACCTCGGAGTCGTGCACCAGCTCCTCGGCGAGGGCTCGCTTGGTGGCGACGTAGCCGATGAAGCGGTGCAGCCAGGCGACGAGGGCGTCCCACGGGGGCAGGTCGCCCAGGTCGGCGGCGGACCGGCTGAGCTCCCGGACCTCCTCGACGTAGAGGGCCTCGAAGAGGTCCCGCCGGGTGGGGAAGTTCCGGTAGAGGGTGCCGATGCCCACCCCGGCGCGGCGGGCCACCTCCTCCAGCGACGCGGCGGCGCCGGCCTCGGCGAACACCTCACGGGCCGCCGCGATCAGGGCCTCGTAGTTGCGTCGGGCGTCGGCCCGCTTGGGCCGTCGCGCGAAGACGTCGGAAGCCTGCCCCGCGCCGGTCATGACGTACGTCACCTCACCTCGGTTGCAAACGGAGGCAACCCTCCGCTAGCTTAGTGGAGGCATCCCTCCGGAACTGACCGGAGCCTTGCCTCCGGATAGCTTACCCCGGGATTCCGCGCCGTCGACGCCGCGCAGGCGACCGGCCCCACCCGCCCCGACCGAGGAGCCCCCATGCCCGACGTCGCCCAGACCTCCGCTCGACCGTCGTCCGCGACGACCCGCTCATCCGTACCTGATATTGGAGTTCCTGCCGTGACAGAGAGCGTCCGACGCGGCTCGCGCCGGCTCACCTTCCTCGTGCTGGCCGCCGGGGCCGGGTCCTTCTCGCTGCTCCAGTCGTTGATCACTCCGGTGCTGCCGACCATCCAGCACGACCTGCACACCTCTCAGAACACCGTCACCTGGGTGCTGACCGCCTACCTGCTCTCCGCGTCGATCTTCACGCCGATCCTGGGCCGGGTGGGCGACATGGTCGGCAAGGAGCGGATGCTGGTCGTCTCCCTCGCCGCCCTCACCTTCGGCTGTCTGCTGGCCGCCGTGGCGCCGAGCATCGGCGTGCTGATCGCCGCCCGGGTGGTGCAGGGGGTCGGCGGCGCCGTCTTCCCACTCTCGTTCGGGATCATCCGCGACGAGTTCCCCGCCGCGCGGGTCTCCTCCGCGGTCGCCGCCATCTCGGCGATCGTCGGCGCCGGCGGCGGGCTGGGCGTCGTGCTCGCCGGCCCGATCGTCACCGCCCTCGACTACCGCTGGCTGTTCTGGATCCCGATGGCCGTCGTCGGCCTGACCGCCGTCGCCGCGCACCTCTTCGTGCCCGAGTCGCCCGTGCGTACCGCCGGACGCATCGACTGGCGGGCCACCCTGCTGCTCTCCGGCTGGCTGGTCGCCCTGCTGCTGCCGATCAGCAAGGGTGCCGCCTGGGGCTGGACCTCGGGCCGGGTGCTCGGCCTGCTGGCGCTGGCCGCGGTGCTCTTCGCCGGCTGGCTGGTCACCGAGGTCCGCTCCCGCAACCCGCTGATCGACATGCGGATGATGCGGCTGCCCGGCGTCTGGACGACGAACCTGGTCGCCCTGCTCTACGGCGCGTCGATGTTCTCCGTCTACGCGTTCCTGCCCCAGTTCGTGCAGACCCCGACCGTGGCCGGCTACGGCTTCGGCGCCAGCATCACCCAGGCCGGCCTGCTCATGCTGCCGATGCTGGTCGCGATGTTCGTCGCCGGTATCCTCGCCGGCCGGCTGGAGGCGGGCTTCAGCCCGAAGGCGCAGCTCGCCACGGGAGCCGCGTTCAACGTGCTCGCCGCCGCGATGCTGACCGTCGCGCACGACACCCGCTGGGAGGTCGGGATCGCCGGTGCCCTGGTCGGCCTCGGTATCGGGCTGGCTTTCGCCTCGATGGCCAACCTGATCGTGGGCAACGTGCCGGCCGGGCAGACCGGCGTGGCGACCGGCATGAACGCGAACATCCGCACCATCGGCGGCGCGATCGGCGCGGCCGTGGTCAGCGGCGTGATCACCGCGCACCCGCAGGCGAACGGGCTGCCCCGGGAGGCCGGCTTCACCCTGGGCTTCCTGGTGCTGACCGGGCTCGCCCTGGCCGCCCTGCTGGCGGCGCTGGTCGTGCCGTCGCCGCGCCGCCCGGTGAACCGTCGTCGGCCGGCACCCGCCCGCGAGGCCGCCCGGGAACTGGTGGCGGTTCCGGCGGGCCGCTGACCGTCCCGACCACGCGGCCGCGTGTCCCTGACAGCCGGGGGTGCGCGGCTGCGTCGTCCACGCGGGTGATCGTCAACCGGTGGTTGACGTAGACCATGCGTCAACCTATGGTTGACGCATGACGGAGCCTATCCAGATGAACAATCCGGTGCGCCTCGACGATCTGATCGGGGCGATCAAGAAGGCGCACACCGACGCTCTCGACCAGCTCACCGACGCGGTGATCGCGGCCGACCACCTCGGCGAGCTGGCCGATCACCTGATCGGCCACTTCGTCGACCAGGCCCGGCGCTCCGGGGCCTCCTGGACGGAGATCGGCAACAGCATGGGCGTCAGCAAGCAGGCCGCCCAGAAGCGTTCCGCCGCCAAGGCCGACGCAGCGGCCACCCTCGACCCCAGCGCCGGCTTCAGCCGCTTCACCCCCCGGGCCCGCAACGTCGTGATGGCCTCGCAGAACGAGGCCCGGGGCACCGGCCACGCCGAGATCCGCCCCGAACACCTGGTACTCGGGCTGCTCGCCGAGCCGGAGGCCATCGCGGCCCGGACCCTCGTCGCCGAGGGCGTACCGCTGGATCGGGTGCGACAGGCGGCCACCGCGGCCCTGCCGCCGCCGGCCGAGCGGGTGCCGGACCTGATCCCGTACGACGCTCAGGGCAAGAAGGCCCTGGAACTCACCTTCCGGGAGGCGCTGAGGCTCGGGCACAACTATGTCGGCACCGAGCACGTCCTGCTCGCGCTGCTGGAACAGGAGGACGGCTCGGGCGTGCTCTCCGGACTGGGCCTGGAGAAGTCCGCGGTGGAGGACCGGATCGTCGCCATGGTCGCCGCGATCACGATTCAGCGCTGATCCGACGCCGACGGCCACGATCCACCGCCCGCACGCGACGAACCGCCGGTGACCGGGACGCCCGGTCACCGGCGGTGTCGTGTCGGCCGGGGACGGGTCAGGCGATGGTGGGGAAGCCGTACCGGGCGGCGTGCTCCGGGTCGGCCGGGTCGACCTGCCGGATGCCCGCGTCGGCGAGGCGCTTGTTGACCTCGTCGAGCCGCTCCCGGACCAGCCGGGCCTCCTCCTCGGTGACCCGGCCCCGGTGCGGCCGACCCGCGTGCTCGATGGTGCCGTAGTCGACCTTCTCCGCGTTCTTGCGTGCCTTGGGCGGGCGGACCCGCTCGGCCGTCCTCAGCAGTTGCGCCATCGGCACGTCGGTGGCCATCGCGTCGAACTCGCTGGCGGTGAGCACCACCCGGCGCGGCTCGCCGTGACCGTGGCGGTCGTGGATCTCCACCACCGCCACGTCGAGGGCCGCGTCGTCGATGGCCTCCACCTCGACCGGGGTGGCGTCCAGCTGTACGGGCCCGGCCACCAGGTCGGGGTGCTCCAGCACGACGACCTTGACCACCTCGTCGTCGGGTCGCAGCACCTCGCCGCTGAAGTCGGAGACGTGGATCGTCTTCTTGCCCATGCGCTGAGCTTCTCCTGTCGGTGGACCGGGTTTCGGACCACAAGACGCTACCCGACAGGTGTGCGAAAGCCCCGGTGGGACGCTCCCGGTGTGTCGCCGCTTTCCCGCGCGGCGTCCCGTCGGGTCAGCGGGCGGTCAGGCCGCGCCGGGACGAGGTGCCGGCCGGCAGGCTGTTGAGGTCGCTCCAGGAGAGCGGCGCGTTGGTGGCCCGTCCGGCCCGGGCTTTCCTGTACGGCGGCTGGGCCGGGAACCGCCCGGCGGCCTCGGCCACCCGCCAGGCCCGTTCGGTGTCCTGCTGGTACCGGTCGTTCGGCTGATTCGGCATGCCCTTACCGTCCCAAAGAAACTTGTACATGTATGGAAATAGATATGACGCACGATCGATGTCTCTGGTTCCGCTGTCCAGTCGGCCGTTCGGGTCGACCCATCGGTGTTCTTCGGTACGCCTACCCGCCGTACCGGCATCCCAACCCCTCCGATGGAGCCTGGTGCTGGCGCTCGCGGTGGCCTTCCTGGTGACCGTGCCGGTCAACCGGGCGTTGATCGGCCGCGGCCGGGGCCACGCGGTGGTGCACCGCTACCACCACGACCCTGCGGCGCACGGCGCGGACGAGGTACCCGAAGGCGACGCCGTGCGCCACTGAAGGGTGCACCGCGCGCTCCGCTCCGGCGTACGGTGATCATGTCGTGAGAGCCGTGCCCCGGGCGGGCGGAGGAGGTGTGATCCGGTGCTGGACCGGCGTCTCTACCTGCACCTGGTCACCTGGTTGGGCCAGTGGCCGGCCGGGCCCGGGCTGCACGTCGTCAGCTCCCGGCGGCGCGGGCGACCGGCCTGGGACGGGCGGCTCCGTCCGGCGATCGCGGTCCGGGCCGGCGGCAGCACGGTGCTCTCGGTGCCGCCGGAGCGGGTCGAGGCGATCCGGGCGCTGAGCCGGCGGCCGGAGCCCGAGCTGCTCGCCGGGCTCCCGGCCGCCGTCGGCCAGCCGGAGTGGGCGCTGCACCGGGACACGTTCCGGTGGTGTCTCGCACCGGCCCCGCTGCCCGACGTGGGGGAGTGGACCGCACCGACCGATCCCGGGTTCCCGGGCTGGCTGCACCTGTTCGACCGGGAGGTGCTGGTGGTCCGGGACGACGACGGCGGCTACCTGGCCGGGGTGGGGATCAAGCGGCACGACGCCCACGGGCACGAGCTGGCGGTCGGGACGGTGCCGGGAGCGCGCGGCCGGGGACTGGGCCGCCGGCTGGTCGCCCAGGCGGCCCGCCGGGTACTCGACGAGGGCGCGGTGCCGACCTACCGGAACAACCCGGGCAACGTCGCGTCCGCCCGGGTGGCGGAGGCGGCCGGCTTCCCCGACCGTGGCTGGTGGTCGTACGGGGTGTACCCGCCGTGACCACCGCCGTCCCGGGGCCGCGCTGACGCGGCCCGGGACGGCGGGGCGCGGACCGTGGATCCCGGGCCGGATACCACGGTCCGCAGCCTTCCCCAGGCCCCTCCGTGAGCCGGCGCTCCCGCCGGCCAGCCTTGATGGTCGTCACGCTACGTACGGACGGGCTTGCGAGCAAGGGTTCATCGGTTGTTTCCGCATGTCCGGTAGTGGACTTGAGCTGCGGCGGAGCAACTCGGCGCCGTTCGTGGGCTCAGTGACGCAGCGTGCGGATCAGGGTGAGCACCTGACCGGTGACCGGGCGCAGCACGCGCAGCCGGGTGAGCCCCACCAGCCGGTCCACGAGCGGCACCGCCCCGTCGATCAGCTGTCGCGTCCGGGCCTGCCCCGGCGACCGATCGTGCACCCAGTAGAGGACCACTCCCATGTACGCCAGCCAGAGCAGCTCCGGCAGCTCGGCGCGCAGCTCCGGATCGACCCGGGCGGTGGAGCCCTCCAGCACCTCGCGGAACAGCGCGATCGACGCGTGCCGCGGCGAGGACGACTCGGTGGAGAAGGGGCTCAGCGGCGACTCCGGGTCGGCCGCGGTCTTGAAGAAGGTCCCGGCGAACTCGTGGTACGGGGTGAGCACGTCGACGCCGGCGTGCAGCACCCCGCCCAGCCGCCCCGCGAAGTCACGCTCCCGGTCGAGCACCGCCGCGGCGGCGGCGCGGTGCTCGACCTGGGTCTCCGCGTAGAACTCCTGGATCAGGTGGTCCTTGGAGCCGAAGTAGTAGTAGGCGTTGCCCACCGCCACGCCGGCCTCCTGGGCGATGGCGCGCATGGTGGTCCGGGCGTACCCGCGCTCCCGGAACAGCCGCAGCGCGGTGTCCAGGATCAGCTGGCGGGTCTGCTCACCACGCAGGGTCGCCGTCTCGCCGGTCGTCGGGGCGCCGGCACCGGTCGTCGGCGCAGTCTGCTCGCTCATCGTCGTCACCGTATCCCGGGTCGGGCCAGGGTTCGCGGACCAGTTCACGGACCGAGGAGGCGGCCGACACCACCCGCCGGGCGAGCGGCAGCAGGTGCGGTCGGGCCAGCCGCTCGGCCCGGGCCCGGTGGTCGGCCAGCGCCCAGAGGCAGGCCAACCAGGCGGCGTCCCCGGCGTACACCTCGCCGGTGTCGGCCACCACGGTCAGATCCCGCAGCGTCGCGTCGTGGTCCAGGCCGGGGAAGCGCCGCCGGGCCGCGGCGGATCCGGCCGGCACGAACTCCAGGGGTACGAGCTGCGGCCGGCCGGCGAGCCAGCGCCGGGCGGCCCGGCAGAGTGGGCAGTGCGCGTCGTAGAGGACGGTGAACCCGCGGACCCCACCGGCCCCGTGCCCGGTGGGGTCCGCGAGGGCTTCCCCCGCGCCGCCGGTCGGCGGGACGCTCATCGCGCCGCCGGCGGCGGGATCGTGCTGGCCGGGCCGGCCGGCCGTGGGGTCGGCGGGGCGACGGCGGACGCCTGCTGCGGCATGGGCAGCCGGCCGGTCGGCGGCAGCGGCGGGTGGCCGGCTGCCTGGCGGAGCCGACCCCGGCGGTACCGGTTGAGGGCGAAGACGTTGAAGAAGTGCAGTGCGCCGAGGACCAGCAGCACCAGGCCGATCTTGAGGGAGAGCTCCTCCATCGCCTGGCTCGCCGATGCCACCGGCTCCTCGTGCTTCATCGCCACCGTGACGTAACCGAGGTTGAGCAGGTAGAAGCCGACGACCAGGAGGCTGTTCACCGCGTTGGCCAGCCGCGGTTCGGCGAAGACGTCCTCCAGGAAGACCAGCCCGTTGCGGGACAGGGCCCGGGCGACCCAGATCGTCAGCCCGATGCTGACGACCAGGTAGGCCAGGTACATCCAGACCTTCACGTCCATCTCGACGCCTCTCTTGAACACGTTCAAATCAAGGACCAGCTCAGCGTAGGGCAGAAGTTGAACGCGTTCAAGAGCGGGCGGCCGGTCGGCGCTGGCCGACGTCGGCGCGGCCCCGGTATGGTCGGGCCGCGGCGATCGGCGCCGTGAACCTTCCAGCGGTGGGGACGGCCATGCAGATGCGGACCTCGCACGCGGAGCCCGGCCGGGCGGTGCTCCGGCCCGTGGGCGAGCTCGAGATGGCCAGCGTCGGCGTCCTGGAGCGGGCCCTCGACGACGTCCTCGACCGGCCCGGCCTGGTCGAGATCGTGGTCGACCTCGCCGGCGTCACCTTCATCGACTCCACCGGCGTGGCCGCGCTGCTGGGCGGCGCGGCCGAGGCGGTCGGCCGGGGCGCCAGCCTCCGCATCGCCGACCCGCAACCGGTGGTGGCGCGGGTGCTGCGGATCACCGCCGTCGACACCCTGCTCGGACTTCCCCCACGGTGACCCGGCAGGGGACCGCCCCGGGCGGCCCCTGCCGGCGCCACTGACCGCACCCGGGGTCAGCGGGTGAGGCCGAGCGCCTCCGCGGCGGCCCGCCCGTTGGCGTGGCTCGCGCCGAATGTCGTCACGAAGGCCCGCGCCCCGGTCGGCCGCCACCGGCCCGGCCAGCCCATCTCCACCACCGTCACCGGGTACGCCGCGGCCAGCGCGTCGACCAGCTCGGCGCCGCCCGGCAGCCGGTGCAGGTGCCGTCCGACCAGCACGATCGGGCGCCCGGCGGCGAGTTGACCCAGCGCGATCGGGTCGGTCTCGGCGGCGATCACCCGGACCTCCTCGGCGGCCGCGAGGTGCGGGCCCAGGCCCCACGGCACCCGGCCCTCGGCGATGGTGGAGGCGGTGTGCAACTGCACCACCAGAGGCCGGCCCAGCCCGGTGATGTCGCCCTCCACCCGGAGGGCCCGGCGGGCGGCGTCGTACCCGAGGCCGTCGGGGCCCGGGGCGGGCGGCTCGGCGGCCCGGGTCCGGGCGGCGAGCGCAGCGGCCCGGCCGGCCGCCTCCTCCACCCGGGACCGGTCCAGCCGGCCGCCCGAGATCGCCTCGACGATCTCGGCGGCCACCCGCTCGACCAGCATGGCGTTCACCTTGGCGCCCACGCAGAGCAGGTCGGCGCCGGCGGCGAGCGCGCGGACCGCGGCCGGCCCCACCCCGCCGGCGGCCAGCGCGGCGCCCTTCATCTCCAGCGCGTCGGTGATCACCGTGCCGGTGAAGCCGTACTCGTCGCGGAGCAGGTCGACCAGGACGGCCCGGCTGAACGTGGCCGGCCCCTCCCCGGTGAGCGCCGGCACCCGGATGTGCGCCGTCATGATCGCCCGGGTGCCGGCCTCGATCACCGCGGCGAAGGGGGGCAGGTCCCGGTCGCGCAGCAGGGTCGGCGACACGTCCACGGTGGGCAGCTCGTGATGGGAGTCGGCGACGGTGGCGCCGTGCCCCGGAAAGTGCTTGGCGCAGGCGGCGACCCCGACGGACTGGAGGCCCCGCACGGCGGCGGCGGAGTGCGTGGCCACCCGGGCCGGGTCGGCGCCGAACGAGCGGGTGCCGATCACCGGGTTCTCGTCGGCGGTGTTGACGTCGACCGTCGGGGCCAGGTTGACGGTGACGCCGAGCGCGGCCAGTTCGGCGCCGATGGCGGCGTAGACCGCGCGGGTGAGCGCCGGGTCGTCGACCGCGCCGAGCGCGGCGTTGCCGGGGTACGGACTGCCGGTGGCGTGCGCCAGCCGGGTGACGTCGCCGCCCTCCTCGTCGATCGCGACCAGCACGTCGGACCGGCCGGCCCGCAGCGCGGCGGTGCTCGCCGCCACCTGCGCCGGATCGTGGACGTTGGTGCCGAACAGGGTGTGCCCGGCCAGTCCCTCGGCCACCAGCGCGACCGCCCAGTCCGGCGGCACCGGTCCCGGGTACGCGGCGAGCAGCGTGCCGAGCGCGAGCCGGCGCAGTCCTGGATCCAGGCCCACGTGAGTCCCCCTTCGGTGCCGGACGGCACGAGTGTCGCATCGCGGTGGACGGGTCGTCCGAGTTCCGCGTGGCGGGGTGGCCGATACGCTACGAGCACCCCTTACCAGAGCTATGTGGTCAAGAAGCCGACGGAAACCAGAGGACGTGTCATGAGTGCGACCCGGCTGCCCGGCACCCCCCGCCTGTTGCGGGCGCTCAACGACCGCGCCGCCCTGGAGCTGCTGCTCGAACGCGGTCCGCTGACCCGCGCCCGGCTCGGCGAGCTGACCGGGCTGTCCAAGGTCACCGCCTCGCAGCTGGTGGAGCGGCTGGAGGAGCGCGGCCTGGTCGCCCGGGTCGGCGAGCAGGCCGGCGGGCGGGGCCCGAACGCCCAGCTCTACGCCGTACGGCCGGGCAGCGCGCACGTCGTCGGCGTCGACGTGGGGGCGGAGCGGGTGGTCGCCGCGTGCGCCGACATCACCGGAGCGGTAATCGGCCGGGTCGAGCAGTCCACCCGCGACACCGACGACCCGGTGGGCGTGGTGCACAACGCGGTGGTGCAGGCGGCCAGCAGCGCCGGCGCGCAGCTGGCCAGCGTACGACGGGTGGTGCTGGGCACCCCCGGCCTGGTGGACCCGGCCAGTGGCGACATCACGTTCGCCTTCAACCTGCCCCGCTGGCACCGCGGTCTGCTCGCCGCGCTCCGGGAGGACCTGCACACCCCGGTCGTCTTCGAGAACGACGTCAACCTGGCCGCCGTCGCCGAGGCGCAGTCCGGCGCGGCGCAGGGCGTGGCCGATTTCGTCCTGGTCTGGGTGGGCGCCGGCGTGGGCCTGGCGATCATGCTGGGCGGTCGGCTGCACCACGGCAGCAGCGGCGCGGCCGGCGAGATCGGCTACCTGCCGGTGCCCGGGGTGCCGATCCCGCGGGACGTCTCCCGCCGGGCCAAGCCCGCGTTCCAGCAGCTCGCCGGCGCGGACGCGGTCCGGGCGGTGGCCCGGGAGCACGGGTTCGACCACGAGGACGCCGCCGGGGCGGTACGGGCGGCCATCGCCGCCGGGACCGCCGGCGGGCCGGTCCTCGACGAGCTGGCCCGGCGACTCGCCCTCGGGGTGGCCAGCACCTGTGTGGTGCTGGACCCGCCGCTGGTGGTGCTGGCCGGCGATGTCGGCCAGGCCGGCGGCGTGGCCCTCGCGGAGCGGGTGCAGCACGAGGTCGCCGCGATCACCCTGGTCCGTCCCCGGGTGGTGCCGACCGGCCTCACCGAGGAGCCGATCCTGCGCGGCGCGTTGCGGACCGCCCTGGACGCCGTCCGGGACGAGGTCTTCGGGTCGACCGTCGGCTGACCGATCGGCGCGGGGTGCCGTCGCTCCGCCGTCCGCCATGTGAAGGAATTCTTCACTACGCGCCCGGGCGCGGCAAGATCTTGTCGCGCCCGGGCGAGCGGCCGGCTCCCCGGCACGGGACCGTCAGACCAGATCGCGCCGGCGGAACACGGCGAACGCGGCGGCGGTGACCGCGCCGGTCAGCGCCAGCAGCACCAGCAGCGCCGGCCCCGCCGTGATGGCGTAGCTGCCGCCGGCGCAGAACGGGGTGCCGTCGGCGCAGTTCGCCGAGTCGTCCCAGAACATCATCCGACCCCTCAGCCACGCCATCAGGTAGCTGGAGAGCAGCAACTGCTCCGGGCGGGGCGTGCCGACGATCGCCATCACCAGCCGCGCGCCCAGCTCCCAGACCACCGTGTACGCGGCCACCACCCCGAGCGCCGCCGAGGTGTGCCGGCCCAGCGTGGCGACCGCGAAGCCACCCGCGGCGGCGAGCAGCACCACCACCATGCCGCGGCCCCAGATCGCCCCGAGCGCCTGCCAGAACTCCCCGTCCAGCCGGCCCGGCAGGCCGGCCGTCTGCGCGATGGTCCAGAACGTGGCGAGGTAGACCGCCGTCGCCACCACCGACAGCAGCGCCACCACGCCGAGCAGCGTGCCCAGCTTCGCGCCGAGCACGGCGAGCCGGCGCGGCCGCCACAGCAGCAGGTTGACCACCCCGCCGGAGTTCAGGTCGGCGCCGATGTAGGAGGCGCCGACCAGGAAGCCGAACAGCGCCAGGAACGCGATCAGGAAGTAGAGCAGCCCCCGGGCCTGCTGGGCGAAGACGAAGACGTTGATGAGGTAGTCGGCGGTCACCGGCAGCCGATCCCGCAGCGCCGGGTCCAGTTCGCTGCAGTCCGCCGGCAGGTAGCCGGTGTCCTCGCCGACCGGGATCTCCCCGCTCTTGATCCTCAGGCAGCGCTCGTGGTCCGCCTCCATGCTGCGGATCGTCTCGGCGGCCTGCGACCGGGCGGAGGCCAGCTCGCCCGGCGTCGGTTGGTGCGAACCGGCCAGCGTGGTCGCCGTGGTCACGGCGAAGGCCAGCGCCAACAGCACCACCATGAGCTGGACGAAGCGGCGGGCGGCCAGCCGCTCCAACTCGGCGCGGATCAGGTTCACGCGTCCACCCCCCGGGCGGTCGGCTCGTCGAGGTCGATCATCGGCTCGTCGGGTCCCTCCCCGGGCAGTACGGGACCGCCCGGCTGCCTCGGCAGTGTCGGATGCGGCGCGGCGCCGGTCAGTTCCAGGAAGACGCTCTCCAGGTCCGGCCGGATCGGGGTCAGCTCACGCAGCCACAGCCCCTGCTCGCCCAGCGTGCGGCTGATCAGCTCCGGCTCGTCCGCGCCGCCGACCACCAGCAGACCGTCGCGCTCGGCGACCGCCAGGCCGGCCGCCCGCAGCAGCTCGCCGGCCCGCGTCGGCTCGGCCACCCGGATCTGCCACTCGTGCTGGTCGTAGCCCGCCAGCACGTCGTCCACCCGGCCGGCCGCCACCCGACGGCCCCGCGAGATGATCGTCACGTGGTCGCAGATCAGCTGGATCTCGGCCAGGATGTGGCTGGAGACCAGCACCGTCACCCCGGCCTCGGCCAGCGAGCGCATCAGGTCGCGCATCTCCCGGATGCCGGCCGGGTCCAGGCCGTTCGCCGGCTCGTCCAGGATCAGCAGCTCCGGGTTCTTGAGCAGCGCCGACGCCACCGCCAGCCGCTGCTTCATGCCCAGCGAGTAACCCTTGACCCGGTCGTTGCCGCGATCGTGCAGCCCGACCTGGTCCAGCACCTCGTCGACCCGGCTGACGGGCACCCCGCCGGCCACCGCGAGCAGCCGCAGCGTCTTGTGCCCGGTGAAGTTGCCGAAGAACTGCGGGCTCTCCACGATCGCGCCGACCCGGCCGGCCACCCGGCCCAGCCGCTCCGGGGCCGGCTCGCCGAGCACGCTCATCCGACCCGCGTCGGCGTTGACCAGCCCGAGCAGGGCGCGCAGCGTGGTGGTCTTGCCGGAGCCGTTCGGACCGAGGAACCCGTGCACCTGACCGGCCTCGACCACCATGTCGAAGCCGTCCACCGCCACCCGGGGCCCGCGCCGCAGGGTACGGAAGACCTTGCGCAGCCCCTCGATCTCGATGACCGCGCTCATCCGCGGCCCCGCCGACTACGGTCGCGCATACGTCCTCCGGATGTGGTGACCAATGACACGGTGCCTCACCCTAAGGCGGGGTCGCCGCCCGTGGGGGGCACCTCGCGGCCCGCGTGATTGGATGGCACGGTGACTGGTGACCTGATCCCGGGCGTCCCGCGCGCCGCCGCCCCCTCGCCCGTGGACGCGGATCTGGTGGTCAGCCTGGACGGCGTCGGCGTACGACGCTCCGGCACCGCGCTCCTGCACGACGTGGACTGGCGCGTCGAGCTCGACGAGCGCTGGGTCGTGCTCGGGCCCAACGGGGCGGGCAAGACGACCCTGCTCAACCTGGCCGCCGGCCGCCTGCACCCGACCACCGGAGTCGCGCACGTGCTCGGCGAGCGGATCGGCCGCACCGACGTCAACGAGCTGCGGATGCGGATCGGCCTCTCCACCGCCGCCCTGGCCGAGCGGGTCCCGGCCGAGGAGAAGGTCAGCGACGTCGTCGTCACCGCCGCCTGGTCCGTGGTCGGCCGCTGGCGGGAGAGCTACGACCGCAGCGACGAGACGAGGGCTCGGGCCCTGCTCGGGCAGCTCGGCATGGGGCACCTCGCCGAGCGGACGTACGGCACCCTGTCCGAGGGCGAGCGCAAGCGGGTCCAGATCGCCCGCGCCCTGATGACCGACCCGGAGCTGCTGCTGCTCGACGAGCCGGCCGCCGGGCTCGACCTCGGTGGCCGCGAGGACCTGGTGGCCCGGCTGGCCGAGCTGGCGTACGACCCGGACGCCCCGGCGATGGTCCTGGTCACCCACCACGTCGAGGAGATCCCGCCCGGCTTCACCCACGCGCTGCTGCTGCGCGACGGCGGGGTCGTCGCGCAGGGGCTGCTGGGTGACACGCTCACCGGCGACAACCTCTCCAAGACCTTCGGGCTGCCGCTGGTGGTCGAGCGGCACGGCGAGCGGTACACCGCCCGCGCCGCCTGACGCGGGTCACGGACCACGGCGAGGTCCCCGAATCGCCGCCAGGTGCTTCTCGGCAGGAGGTCGTGGTGCGGCAGACCCGGGTGGTCGTGGTGGGCAGCGCGAACATGGACCTGGTCGCGACCGGTCCGACCCTGCCTCGACCGGGTGAGACGGTGCTCGGCAGCGAGTTCGTCATGGTCCCCGGCGGCAAGGGTGCCAACCAGGCCGTCGCCGCGGTCCGGGCCGGCGCCTCCTGCGCCTTCCTCGGCGCGATCGGCTCCGACGCGTTCGGCGTCACCCTGCGCGCCCGGATCACCGCCGCGGGGGTGGACACCGGCCAGCTCCGGGTGGTCTACGGCGCCTCCGGGGTCGCGCTGGTCATGGTCAACGCCGCCGGGGAGAACGTCATCCTGGTCACCCCCGGCGCCAACGCCGCCTTCACCGGCCTCACCGACGGCGAGCTGCACGTCGTACGCGAGGCGGACGTGCTGGTCGCGCAGCTGGAGATCCCGGTCGAGACGGTGACCGCCGCGGCGGTCACCGCCCGCGAGGCGGGTACCCGGGTGATCCTCAACGCGGCGCCGGCCAGGCAGGTGCCGGCCGAGCTGCTGGCCGCGGTGGACCTGCTGGTGGTCAACGAACCCGAGGCGCAGGCGCTGACCGGCCGGGGCCGGGACGAGCCACGGGCGCTGCTGGACCTGGTCCCCCGGGCGGTGCTCACCCTCGGCGCGCAGGGCGCCTGGTACGTCGACCGGGACGGCGCCACCGTGCACGTCCCGGCCGTGCCGGTCGAGGTGGTCGACACCACGGCTGCCGGCGACGCCTTCACCGCCGCGCTCGCCGTGGCCTGGGGCGAGGGCCGGGAGGTCCTCGACGCGGTGCACTGGGCGGCGGCGGCCGGTGCCGCCTGCGTACGCCGGCTCGGCGCCTCGGTGGCGCTGCCCCGCCGGGCCGAGATCGACGAGCTCTACACCCCGCCGGCCGGCTGACCGGTCGGGGTGGCGGTCACTCCGCCGGTTCGTCGCTCAGGCGCTCGCCCCGGCGGCGCAGCATGCCCAGGCCGGGGATGCCGGCGACGGCGAGCTTCAGGTCGCGGGTGACGTCGAGCAGGTCGTGCAGGTCGGGCCCGACCCGGTCCAGGGTGGCCAGGATCGGCAGCACGTCGGCGGTGAGGTGCTGCTTGAGCTTCGGCAGCTCGTCGACCAGCCGGATGGCGGCGGTGACCTCCTCCTGGCTGAGCTCCGTCACGAACCGGTCCGCCATCGGCGCGCCCCGGCGCAGCGCCGGCTCGTACGCCGCCAGCAACTCGCTCGCGACGCCGGCGGCGCCCTCCGCGACCACGATCGTGCCGGCGGCCCGGCCGGCCACCGCGTCCGCCTCGGCGACCACCGCGCCGGCGGCCCGGGCCACCTTCTCGGCCTCGCCCACCACCACGGCCGCCGCCCCGGAGACCCGCTCGGCGTCGGCGACCACCACGGCCGCGGCGGCGGCCACCTCGGTGGCGGTCTCGATCGCGCCGGTCGCAGCCGCGCTGATCACGGCGACCTCGCGGACCGCGCCCTCGGCGTCGGTGAGCACCCGGTCGGTCCGGTCCAGCGTCGCCTCGATCCGGTCCACCACGCCGTTGATCCGGCCCAGCAGGGCCTCCACCCCGTCGAGCACCGCGAACGCGCGGGCCGGCACGGCGGCGAACGAGGCGGCGGAACCGAACGCCTGGTCGAGGGCGGAGCGGGTGAGACCGACGACGGCGGTCGGGCGGGGGAGCGGAATGGCCATGTGACCAGTGTGCGTCGGGCCGGCCACTGCCGCTGGGCGGCGGGGTGGCGGTCACGTCCGGTGCGGGGGCGTCCCGGCCGGAGTGGGGTTGTCGTCGAGAACCCAGGACCTGCCGTCGACCCACTCGGGCAGGGTGTGCCAGCCGACCCCGGGGTAGTCCCGGCGGAGCCCGGCGACGTCGACGTCCAGGCCGACGGTGGTGAAGTACCGGAACATCGCCGCCAGATCGGGGGAGTACGCCTCGATCCGGTCGGTCGGGTACTCCACGTACCGCAGGTCCCGGCCGCAAGCGGCACCGAGAGTGGTGGCGATCTCGTGCCCGGATCGCCGGTCGGAGGCGATGTCGATGCGCCGGCCGGCGAACTCGTGCGGCCGGGCGAGCACCAGCGCGGCGAAGGTACCGATGTCGACGGTGGGGATCAGGGCGAGCGGGATCTCGGCGGGCATGGGTCGGTCGTAGACGCCCTCCCGCAGGCCCCGCAGCGTCCACTCCTCGGCGTACTGGTCCATGAAGGCGGCGGGCGCGATGACCGTCCACGGGACGCCGAGGGTCGCCAGGTGCCGCTCGATGCGGTGCTTGCTGTCGAAGTGCGGGATGCCGGTGTCTCGATCGGCGTTGGCGGCCGAGGTGAGGACCACGTGCCGCAGTCTGGCCCGGGCGGCGGCGTCGAGCAGTTCGAGGCCGTCGCGTACCTCCTGCTCGACGTCGGTGCCGAAGGGGGTGGTGACGGCGAAGAGGGCGGTGGCGCCGGCGAGGGCGGTGTCGAGGGAGGAGGAGTCGGTGAAGTCGGCGTACCGTACCTGCGCGCCGAGCCGCCGCAGGGCGATGGCGGCAGGGGAGTCGGGCCGGCGGGTGAGCGCCAGGACCTGGTGACCGTCCTGGAGCAGGGCGCGGGCGGTGGCCCCGCCCTGGGCGCCGGTCGCGCCGGTCACGGCGATGGTGGAGGGATAAGGTATCTGCGTCACGCAGAGAACGTAACGCAATCGTCTGCGCGACGCAGATTATTTTCTGGAGGGGCGGCATGACCCGAAGCGAGCGGCTGGCGGAGCTGGAAGGCGAATCGCGGCGCTACCTCGCCGCGTACGTGCTGTTCAATCAGGCTGTCGCCGATGCGCTCGACATGCATCCGACCGACCTCCAGTGCGTCAGCCTGATCACCATCGAGCCGGGGCCGTTCACCACCGGCCGGATCGCCGAGCTGACCGGCCTGACCAGCGGCTCGGCCAGCCGCCTCGTCGATCGGTTGGAACGCGCCGGGTACGTGACCCGGGAACGGGACACCGCCGACCGGAGGCGGGTGCTGGTCCGTCCCGTGCCTGAGGCCGTACGGCGGCTCGGTGCCGTCTGGGACCGCCTCGGCACCGGCTGGACGGAAATCTTCTCCGACTACACCGAGGCCGAGTTGGCGCTGCTGATCCGGCACATGCGTCGTACCACCGAGCTGAGTCGCACCCAGATCGCCCGCCTGCGCGACACCACCGACTGACCCGGCTGTCAGCGCTGGCGCCCGCCTGCGGGCGGTAGGGTGCCGGCATGTCGGTCCGCCCCCTCGGCGTCGCGCCGGCCGGCCGTCCGGTGGCGGCCCTCGCCGTACTCGCGGCGCTCGCCCTGGCTCTCGGTGGTTACGGCCTGGCCCGGGCCGGCTCCGGACTGACCACCCGGCACGTGACGGTCGCCGGAGTGCCGCTGACCGAGGTACGCGCCGGGCCCGCGGACGGGCGACGGCCGGGAGTGGTGATCGCGCACGGCTTCGCCGGCTCGGCCCGGCTGATGCGCCCGCTCGCCGACACCGTGGCCCGGCACGGCGCCGTGGCGCTGCTGCTCGACTTCGCCGGGCACGGCGCCAACCCGGCCCGGCTGCCCGGCGCGGGGCGGGACTCGACCGCGTCCCGGGCCACCCTCACCCACGACCTGGACGTCGCCGTCGCCCACCTGCGCCGGCTGCCGGACGTCGACCCGGCGCGGATCGTCCTGGTCGGCCACTCGATGGGCGCGGGAGCCGTCACCCGGTACGCCGCCGACCATCCGGAGATCGTCCGAACCGTCGCCATCTCCCTGCCCGACGCCGCCGACCTGCCGTACGGGCGACCCCGGTCGCTGGCGCTGGTGGTCGGTGGGGCCGAGTTCCCCAGCTTCCACCAAGCGGCCGAGGAGGCGTTGCGACGCGCCCCGCCGTGGGAGCGGGGCATGACGGTGGTCCCGTTCACCGAGCACATCTCGGTGCTCTTCGCCGGGCAGACCCACGAGGTGGTCGCCGGTTCGCTGCCCGGCCGGGTGGACGGGCCGCCCCCGGAGCCGACCGCCCGGTTGGCCGCCGCGGGGCTGCTACTGCTCGGCTTCGGGCTCGGCTTCGTCCCGCTGGTCCGCCTGGTTCACGGCCGGCGCCGAGACGCGTGGCGCGGAGCGCGCGGAGAAGCACCGGCCGCGGCCTGGCGCCCGCTGCTGCTGGCGCTGGCGGCGGCGGGGATCGCGGCGCTCCTCGCCGGGGCGCTGCCGACCAGCCGGCTGCCGCTCGCCGTCGGCGGGTACGTCACCGGGTTCCTCCTCCTCATCGGCCTGCTCCTGGCCGCCGCCGCCCGCTGGTGGCCGGGCCTTCCCCCGGTCGACCCCGTCGCCCCGGCCGCACCCGCCGCGCGGCTCGCGGCCCCGGTGGCGAGCGGGTTCCGCGCCCCGGTACGCGACGTGGTGATGGCGGTCGTGCTGACCGGGTACGCGCTGGTCGCCGTGGCCGTACCGATCCATTTGGGACTGACGTCGGCGGTCCCGGTCGGTGCCCGCTGGTGGCTGCTGCCGCTGGTCGCCGCCGGCTGCCTGGCTCTCCTGCTCGGCGCCGAGCGGGTCACCGCCGGCCGGAGCTGGCGGTACGCGGCAGTCGGCGGGATCGCCGTGCTCGCCCTCACCGTCGCCGCCGTGGTCGGGCTGGCGCCCGGCTTCGTGCTGCTGGTGGTGCCGCTCTTCGCGGTACTCGTCGGCTGGCAGGCCGCCTGGGCCGCGGTGCTGCGCCGCGCCGGTGCGCCGGCCTGGCTGCCCGCCCTGGTCGGCGCGGCCCTGCTGGCCTGGCCGGTCGCCACCACCCTGCCGCTGGGCTGACCGGCCGGTCGGGGGCGGGGTCGCCGCCCCCGACCGGGCAGCTCAGCGGACGCCCTCGAAGCTGACCTGCGGGTCGTTCTGCGCCGGAGCACCCCACACCGCGTCGTCGTAGCCGGCGTCGTCGGCGAGGTAGCGCAGGAACCACTCGGTGAGCAGCCGCCGGGCGATGGGCAGCTGGGTGGCCCGGGTGAGGCCGCCGCTGTCGCAGAAGAAGGACGAGCTGTCCATGAAGCCACAGTGGAAGCCGCCCTTGATGATCCGCAGCTGCTTGGTGGGCGGCTTCGCCTCATAGATGGGGCGCTGGTGGTCGGCGACCCCGGCGATGGTGTCGCGGTCCCCGGCGATCAGTCGGACCGGGACGGTCAGCGTCGCGGCGGCGGCCTTCGCCGACGGGTTGGTCTCCGCTGCGGCGAGGTTGGCCACCGCGACGACCTTCGGGTTGCGGGCGGCGGCGAGGACGCTCGCGCCGCCGCCCATCGAGTGACCGGAGAGGCCGAGCCGGTCGGTGCGGACGTGCCCGGCGAACCGGGAGCCGGTCGTGGTGTCCTGGGCGACGGTCCAGGTCAGCGCGGCGTTCAGGTCGTCGGCGAAGGCGCCGTGATTGGGGGAGAAACCGCCCTGGGAGGTGGGGGCGAGCACGATGAAGCCCCAGGAGGCCAGGTGGCCGAGGGTTCCGTAGTACTTCGACACGCCCTGGAGGAAGCCGTGGCCGAAGGCGATCACCGGGAAGCGCCCGGCGGCGACCGGTTGGCCGCTGCCCGCGGCGGTGGCCGGGTAGTAGATCCGGGCCGAGAACGAGCGGCCGGCCGCGCTGACCGTGGTGTCGACGTAGCCGGCGGCGTACCCGCCGGGTGCCGAGGGATCGGCGGCGGCCGGCACCGGCGCGGCGGCCTGCGGTGGTGCGGCGGTGGCGGCGGTTCCGGGCAGCAGCAGGACGAGGGCCGCCGCGACGGCGACGGCGGGTCTTTTCCACATGACAGCCTCCCCAGGTCGATGAATGTCACTGTCCATCGAGGAGAGCACTTCAGGGTGGCGCTGCCCACCACCCGCTTTCGCAATAACCGGGGTGTTATGACCGGGTACGCGCGACCCGCAGCCCCCACCAGATCAGCGGCGCCTGCAGCGGCAGCCGGCCGTACGCGACGGCCCGCCGGGCCGGCCCCTTGTCCCGCCAGTCCGCCGCCATCTGCACGTTGGCCGGCAGCACCGCGGCGAAGAGCGCGGCGGCGGCCAGCCCACCGTGTCGGCGGGTGGCCGGATGGGCGACCGCGGCCGCCACCGCCAGCTCGGCGACCCCGCTGGCGTACGTCCAGAAGCGGGCCGGTCCGGGCAGCGCGCGGGGCACGACCCGGTCGTAGTAGCGGGGCCTGGCGAAGTGGGTGAGGCCGGCGGTGGCCAGCAGGCCGGCCAGCGCGGCCGCCTCGCCGCGACAGGTGCTCATCGATGCTCTCCCTGCTGTTCGACGGCGCGCTGCACGGCCCGGTAGATCTG
This sequence comes from Micromonospora lacuserhaii, assembly GCF_036902735.1. NCBI lineage: Bacteria > Bacillati > Actinomycetota > Actinomycetes > Micromonosporales > Micromonosporaceae > Micromonospora > Micromonospora lacuserhaii. The sequence goes on from NZ_JBAKHO010000054.1 coordinate 35,572, forward strand.
CCCGAACCGTAGCGCGTCGGGGGTGCGCACCAGCATCTCCTCCTGCCCGTGGTGCTGCACCCACAGCTCGTGCACCCGGTTGCCGCGTTCGTAGGAGCGGTCCAGCCAGCTCAACGGCAGCTCCAGGAACGGGGTCAGGGCCAGCGCGCCGACCCCGCAGGCGGCCAGGATGACCAGGGCCAGCTTCCAGTTGCCGCGGTCCTGCGCCGACCAGGCCAGCGACACCACGCAGACCAGCGCGACCAGCGGGGGCAGCGAGAGCAGCAGGACCAGCACGCCCCGACCAAGGACCCGACCCCGCACGGCCAGGCTGGTGGCCCCCTTGGCGTGCCAGACGTACGTCACGTCGGAGATCCGGACCGACCGCCCGCCGGCGAGGATCGACTCGGAGGTCACCTGGACGCGGTCGTCCCGGTAATAGAGGGTCATCACTAAGCCTAACCACCCGCGGGCAACTGCCGTCCCCTCCGGCTCCGCCCCGGCCCGCCGCCCCGGCCCCGCGCTCCGCGACCCCGAACCGGCTCATCGGGACGCTACAAACTTGATGACGTGAACGAATCACGCCGCCCTGCGCCGCTCGCGGCGGGCACCCGCTCCTGGATGGCCGACCTGTCCGGCCACGCCCCGCCACGACACACCCGCCCACGTCTCGGGTGATTCGCCTACGTCATCAAGTTCGTAGCGTCCGATGGGACGCCTTCGCCCGCCCGCCGCCCGCCCGCCGCCGGGCCGGTCGGTGGGCCGACGGCCGGCCTGCCTGCCGCACGGCTCGGCCTGGCGCACGGCCGGGCCTGGC
>NZ_JBAKHO010000055.1:0-35889 GCF_036902735.1 Micromonospora lacuserhaii
CCGACGCCCGGTGCGGCCGCGCCCGAGGTGGGCCGGGCCGGCGGCGCCTGCCCGGGACCGACCGGTCGGTGGGGTGCCTGGGCGCGGGCGGCCCCGGCGCCGGAGACCGGCGCGACGGGACCGTCGGGGCGGGACGGTTCGGGCTGGGGGCGGTCCGGTTTCCCGCGCCCCGGTCGACCGGCTGCCGCCGGACCGGGCCAGGGTCCCTCACCCGGGCGGGGGCGTTGCTCGGGGGCGGCGGGCCAACCCCCACGTACCGGTGGGGTGGCCTGACCGGGGGCGGCGCCGCGGGCCGGCGGAGGCCCGTCGGGACGAGCCGGCCGGGGACCGTCGGCCGGGCCGGGCCGGGGACCACCGGGCGGAACGGCCGGGCCCCGACCGCCGGGTGTCGGGCCGGCGGGGGCACCGTCCGGGCCCAGTTCGGTGCGCTGCTGCTTGGCGGTACGGAGGTCGTCGATCCAGCCGAACTCCTCGCCGGCCGGCTCCGGCGGCGTCTCCTCCCCGCGCCCCCGGCCCCAGCGGCGCCCCTTGGCGCGGGGGTCGCGCCGTTCGTCGGGACCCTCCTGCGGTCGCTCCCCACCACGCGATGTCACAGCTGACCCTCTCCGACGGCGTCGATGCCGCCCTCATCCGCCCCGTCGGCGTGCCCCGTGCCCGACGGGCGACGGCCGCTCACCGCCGGCACCGGCGCGTCGACACGCGACGCCGGGGCGGACAGCCCCCGGACGATCCGGCGCAGCAGCGGCAGCCGGGCGGCCACCGACCGCTCGGCCCCGTGCCCGCTGGGCCGGTAGTAGTCGGTCCCGACGAGATCGTCGGGAACGTACTGCTGGGTGACCACTCCGCGCTGGTCGTCGTGCGGGTAGCGGTAGCCCGTGCCGTGGCCCAGACCCCGGGCGCCGGCGTAGTGCGCGTCGCGCAGGCCCCTCGGCACCGACCCGCCGCGCCCGGCCCGGACGTCGGCGATCGCCGCGCCGATGGCGGTGGTCGCCGAGTTGGACTTCGGCGCGGTGGCCAGGTGGATGACCGCCTGGGCCAGGTTGAGCTGGGCCTCGGGCAGGCCGACGTACTCCACGGCGTGCGCCGCGGCGGTGGCCACGCCGAGCGCCGTCGGGTCCGCCATCCCGACGTCCTCGCTGGCGAAGATGACCAGCCGGCGGGCGATGAACCGGGCGTCCTCGCCGGCCACCAGCATCCGGGCCAGCCAGTGCAGCGCGGCGTCCACGTCCGAGCCGCGCATGCTCTTGATGAAGGCGCTGGTCACGTCGTAGTGCGCGTCGCCGTCACGGTCGTAGCGGACGGCGGCCACGTCGACCGCCTGCTCGGTGGTGGCGAGGTCGATCCGGTCGACGCCGAGCGCCGTGGCGGAGGCCGCCGCGGCCTCCAGGGCGGTCAGCGCCTTGCGGACGTCACCGCCGGCGAGGCGGACCAGGTGGTCCTCGGCGTCCGGGGCGAGGGTGAGCGCGCCGCCCAGACCCCGCTCGTCGGCGACCGCGCGACGCAGCAGGCCCCGTACGGCCGCCTCGTCCAGCGGCTGCAGGGTGAGCAGGACGCACCGGGACAGCAGCGGGGAGATCACCGAGAAGTACGGGTTCTCGGTGGTCGCCGCCAGCAGCGTGACGGTGCGGTCCTCGACGGCGGCGAGCAGGGAGTCCTGCTGGGTCTTGCTGAACCGGTGCACCTCGTCGATGAAGAGCACGGTCTGCGGGCCGCCGGAGCGGCGTTCCCGGCGGGCGGTCTCGATCACCGCGCGGACGTCCTTGACCCCGGCGGAGAGCGCCGACATGGCGACGAAGCGACGGTCGGTGGCCCGGGCCACGAGGTGGGCGATGGTGGTCTTGCCGCTGCCCGGCGGGCCCCAGAGGATGACCGACATGGGGGCCCCACCGCCGACCAGCTGGCGCAGCGGGGCGCCGGGGGCGAGCAGGTGTCCCTGGCCGACGAGTTCGTCGATGCTGGCCGGACGCATCCGGACGGGCAGGGGCGAATCCGCCGCGACGGCCGTGAAGCCGTCCACGCCTGGTGAACCCGCGGCAGCACGGGGCGCTCCGGCAGGTTCACCGAGGGTGAAAAGGGCGTCGGACTCCATCACGAAGACAGTACCGGGCCGGGCCCATGACGCTGGAATCGCGCCGTGGACCCGGCCGGCTGTGATCCGTTCCGGTCAGCCACGACCCGGACGACGGCCCCGGTACCAGCGGCCGCCGCCACCACCGCCACCACCGCGCGGGCCCGAGCCGACCCCGGCGAGGTAGAGGGAGAGCAGCAGGAAGCCGATCAGCATCAGGGTGTGGGTGTTGAACAGATCGGGGGCGCCGAAGTTCGTGTTCAGGAAGTCGATCAGCAGGGCGAAGCCGAACACGATGGCCGCGAGAATGGCGAGCATTTTCGTTCCTCCGGTGGGGGTTACCAGTGGGTCGGCGCTTGATGTACCCAATCGGTCTGTTCGTCAATCTCCACCGTGGAGGGGCCGGGTGGCTCACCGGTCCGTCGCGAGCACCCCGTACCGCACCGAGTCCCACCAGCCGCCACGGACGAACAGGTGCTCACGGCTCACCCCCTCCGGCCGCAGACCGGCCTTCTCCAGCACCCGGCGGGAGGCGGTGTGGTCCGGGCGGGTGGTGGCCTCGATCCGGTGCAGGCCCACCTGCTCGAAGCCCAGGCGTACCAGCAGCCGGGCGACCTCGGTGCCGAGGCCCCGCCCCCAGTGGTCGGGATGGAGCACGTATCCGATCTCGCCCCGGCGGTGGGCCGGGCTCTCCACGGTCAGCGTTCCCGCGCCCACCAGCCCGCCGGCCGTCACGACGGCCAGCCGGTACTGCAACCGCGGCGTGCCCTGCGCCTCGTGCCGCCACGCCGGGACGGCCGCCCGGATGTCGTCGAGGGACGGCGGCGCCTCGTCCAGGATCCACGGGGTGAGGCGGGGATCGCTGGTCAGCGCGTGCAGGGCCGCGGTGTCGTCGTCCCGCCACTCCCGCAGGGCGAACCCGGAGCCGGTCAGTTCGACCGGACGTACGGAGCGGATCCCGGTCATCGGATTTCCTCTCGTAGGCTGGCGGAATGATCACTGCCGACCAGCTCCTGACGGGTCGGGACACCCTCCTGGCCGCCACCGGACACCACCCGTACGCCCGGCACGCGCTCTGGCGCGCCCGCGATGCGCGCGGCTGGCGACGGGACGGGACGGTGGGCTGGCTGCTGCCGCCGGAGCAGCCGCCGGCCGGCGGCGCGCTCGGCGCGCCCGGGCCGGCGTTGGACGTCTTCACCGGTCTGGTGGCCGACGGGACGCTGCGCCCGGGCCAGTGGCTGAATGTGCCCCGTGCGGACCGGGCCGAGGTGACCGGCCGGTTGACGGTGGCCCGGCTGAACGAGTGGGACTTCCTCTGGACCGCCGCTCCCCCGCCGCCGCAGCCGGAGGAGGAGCGGGTGGTCCGCCTCACCGAATCCGATTACCCGGCCTTGGTCACGCTGATCGAGGATTCCTTCCCGACCACCACCTCCCGCCCGGGCGACCCGCACATCGTCGACTGGTACGGCATCCGCGACGGGGACCGGCTGGTGGCCTGCGGGGCGGACCGTAGCCGGAGCGACATCGGCTTCCTGGCGGGACTGACGGTGGCGACCGACCGGCGGGGCCGGGGCCTCGGAGCGGCGCTTACCGCCGGGATGACCCGGGCCCTGACCGCGCGGTACGACGACGTCGCGCTCGGCGTCTACACCGACAACGTCGGGGCGATCCGCCTCTACCGTCGGCTCGGCTTCACCGGCACCGAGCCGCGCAGTTCGATCCACCTGGCCTGACGAATACGCCGGCCGGCGTGGCGATGTGTGCCGGCCGGCGGTGCCGGCGGTCCGATGATCGGGCGGTATGTCGGCTCGACGTACTCCCGAGACAGGGGTGCCAGCCGCTACGAACTTGATGACGCAGATGGATCGCCGCATCACCCGTGCCTGTACGCCGGGGCCTGATTCGTTCGCGTCATCAAGTTCGTAGCGTCCTGCCACCCTGCCTACCCCGGCGTCCGACGTTCGACCGGGGATCCGTCAGGCGGACCGGGTGACGGCATCAGGGGCGGCCGTCGGATCCGGCGCCGGGACGGCCACCGGCGCGGGGCCGGTAAGGCTGCCGTCCGGACCGGTCGCCGCGGCCCGGTTCGCCCGCCAGGCCGGCAGGTAGAGCGGGGCGCCGAAGGCGAGCACCACCGCGCCGACCAGCATGGCGAGGCTGACCGAGGTCCGGTCGGCCAGCGCGGTCAGCACGACCATGCCGAGCGCCCCGGCCGGCTGGGCCATCATCGAGTTCAGCGAGAGCACGCTGGTCCGGTACGGCCCGTCGACCTGCCGGTGCAGCAGCCCCATGTGCAGCGGGTTCGAGGCGCCGTGCACGGTGTAGCACGCCAGGTAGGCGATGATCACCCCGACCGGGCCGGCGAGCAGGCCCATGCCGACCACGGTCGCGCCCTGCAGGATCCGCATCAGCGCGGCGGCCGGCGCGGCTCCGAGCCGGCGCAGCAGGAACGGGGTGAGCGCGGCGCCGAGGGCGTTAGCGAGCCAGGCCGCCGACCCGGCCGGACCGAGCAGCGCGGCGGCCCGGTCCGCATCGCCGGTCACCTCGGCGAGGCGGACGGGGAGCAGCGACTCGAAGGTGACCATGCCGAAGCCCCAGAAGAGTTCGACCGCGACCAGGGCGAGCAGCACCCGGTTGCGGCGCAGCAGGCCGACCGCCTGCCCGACCATCCTGGGCGCCTCGACCATCGAGGCGCGCAGCGCGGCCGGCCCCCGGGCGGTGCGGGTCTCCCGGAGCAGGGCCAGCAGCGCGACCAGTGAGACGGCCTGCAGCACGATGGCGACCAGCACCGGCAGGGTCAGTGCGCTGACCGGCCCGACCGGGCCGAGCGCGACGAGGCCGCCGCTGAGCAGCGCGCCGGCGCCGATGGCGAGGCCAATGACGGTGCCGGCGTGGCCCAGGCCGCGCTCGTACTCGGCCTCCGGGTCGGCGGCCAGGGTGGCGTCGACGTACCAGGATTCCAGGGGGCCGCTGTCGAGCGCCCGGTAGACGCCCTGCAACGCCCACGCCAGGAAGAAGAGCAAGAACGAGTCGGCCACCGCGAAGAGGCCGAGCGAGAGCAGGCAGACCACCCAGGCCGTGGCGAGCACCGGCTTGCGGCCGAGCGCGTCGGCAAGCCCGCCGGTGGGCAGCTCCAGCGCGAGCACGATCAGACCCTGCGCGGTGGCGACCAGGCCGATCTGGGACAGCGTCAGGCCGCGCTCCTGCATCAGCAGGATCCCCACCGGGATCAGCAGGCCGGACGGCAGCCAGCGCAGGGCGTAGAGGGTGAGATAGCGGATCCGGACCTGGCGTACGGACAGGGCGTTCACGGCTTCTCCTCGTCGGTGAGCGGGGCGGCCAGCCGCGACTCGGCCAGCATCGGAAAGGCGGCGACGTAGATCTGCACCTGCTCGGCGCCGGGCTCGGCAAGGTCGGCCTCGTTGCGGTAGCGCTCGAAGACGGCCCAGAGCTCGTCCTTCAGCGCCTGGAGGCGGGCGGGCGGGACGGTCATGAAGACGTCGCCCATGCCGAACGCGTCGCGCCAGGCCGGCGACCACTCGTGCCGCCGGGCGAACCACTGCTCGGCGTGCTGCATTAGGTAGCGGACCTGGTCGGCCTCGATCCACTCGATCGCGGCCCGGGCGTCCGGGTCGTCGTCGTAGTCGCTGGCCTCCCACTGGGTCACCTGGTGTGCGGCGCGCCAGTACCGCTGCCGTCCGGTGCCGAGCTCCGGGTCCTCGACGACGAGGCCGGCGTCGGCGAGCTGCCGCAGGTGGTAGCTGGTGGCGCCGGTGTTGGTGCCGAGCAGCTCGGCGAGGGTGGTGGCGGTGGCCGGCCCCTTCACCCGCAGCGCCCCGACGAGGCGCATCCGCAGCGGGTGCGCCAGCACCCGCACCTGCCGGTGGTCGAGCCGGACGACACGTGGCGCGGAGCGCGCCTCCTCCTTCTCCATGCATGCACGGTATCTGTGCACAGTTTCTGTGCACAAGACTTGTGCACAGAAACTGTGCACAAGTCAGGAAGCGGACGTGGAGGCTCAGCCGAGGAGTTCGGTGACGCCGCGCAGCCGGGTCCGGAGCAGGCCGGCGGCGCGCGTGGAGTCGAGGCGCACCTCGGTGGGGCGGACCAGCCCCAACGCCGCCCCGGTGGTGGTCTTCAACCCGGCCGGGTCGAGGCCGTACCGACGGGCCACCAGCAGGCCGAGGTCGGCCCGGCTCACCTCGTCGGGGCCGGCGACGTTGAGCGGGCCGGCGTACGCCGAGGCGACCAGCTCCAGCACCGCCTCGGCGAGGTCGGCGACGTCGATCGGGCAGCGGACCTCGTCGGTGAACAGGGCGCCCCGGCCGGCGAGCGCGTCCCGGCACAGCTGGATCTGCTTGCTCCCCTCCCCCACGATCAGCGAGGTGCGCACCAGCACGGCCGACGGGTCGATCGCCCGGACCGCGGTCTCCGCCGCCGCCTTCGCCGCCCCGTAGAAGTGGATCGGGCTGGGCGCCTCGTCGTCGCCGTACGGCGCGGGACGGCCGGCGTGCAGCGCGTCGCTGGAGACGTGCACCAGCCGGGCTCCCGCCTCGGCGGCCGCGTACGCGATGTGCGCCGCCCCGTCGGCGGTGACCGCCCAGTCGTCGTTGCGGTACGGCGTGCCCACCACCGCGTCCGGCCGTACCGCCGCGACCAGCCGGCGCACGGCCTCGCGGTCGGTCACGTCCAGCCGCCGCAGCGCCACGCCCGGCAGGTCGACGGGCGTGGTGTGCCAGGTCCCCACCACCGGCCGGCCGGCGGCCACCGCGCGCCGGCAGATCTCTCCGCCCAGGAACCCACCGGCCCCGACCACCAGCAGCGTCATCGCCCGTCCCCGCTTTCCCGCAAACGATCAGGAGGTCCGCGTCATCATGACGCAGACCTCCTGATCGGGAAAGCGGCGCGTCAGACCGGGTCGGCCACCGGGGCGGCCGGACCGGCGGTGCCGGCGTGCGGGCCGGTCGGGGCCTTGGGCTTGGCGTCGATGCCGGCCTCGGTGCGCTGCTGGGCGGTGATCGGCGTGGGCGCGCCGGTCAGCGGGTCGAAGCCGCCACGGGTCTTCGGGAAGGCGATGACCTCGCGGATCGAGTCGGCGCCGGCGAGCAGCATGCAGACCCGGTCCCAGCCGAGGGCGATGCCGCCGTGCGGCGGGGCGCCGTACTTGAACGCCTCCAGCAGGAAGCCGAACTTGTCCTGCGCCTCCTCCGGGGTGATGCCGAGCAGGTCGAAGACCCGCTGCTGCACGTCGCCCCGGTGGATACGGATGGAACCGCCGCCGATCTCGTTGCCGTTGCAGACGATGTCGTACGCGTAGGCCAGCGCCCGGTCCGGGGCCTCCTCGAAGCGGTCGACCCACTCCGCGTTCGGCGAGGTGAACGGGTGGTGCACGGCCGTCCAGCCGCCCTCGTCCGTGCGCTCGAACATCGGCGCGTCGACCACCCAGCAGAACGCCCAGGCGGACTCGTCGATCAGCTTGGCCCGCTTGGCGATCTCGATCCGGGCCGCGCCGAGCAGTTCCTGCGCCTCCCGGGTGTTGGCGCTGGCGGCGAAGAAGACCGCGTCGCCCGGCTTCGCGCCGACCGCGTCGGCCAGGCCGCCCAGGTGCGCGGCGGAGAGGTTCTTCGCCACCGGGCCGCGCGCCTCGCCGGTCTCCGCGTCGAGCACCACGTACGCCAGGCCGCGGGCGCCGCGCGCCTTGGCCCAGTCCTGCCAGCCGTCCAGCTCCTTGCGGGTCTGCGACGCGCCGCCCGGCATGACCACCGCGCCGACGTAGCCGCCCGCGTCGATCGCGCCGGCGAAGACCCGGAACTCGGTGCCGCGCAGGTAGCCGGTCAGCTCGGTCAGCTCGACGCCGTAGCGCAGGTCCGGCTTGTCGGAGCCGTACCGGGACATCGCGTCGTGCCAGGTGATCCGCGGGATCGGCCGGGAGATCTCGTGCCCGGCCAGGTCCTTCCAGAGCGCCGAGACGATCGCCTCACCGAGGTCGATCACGTCGTCCTCGGTGACGAAGGACATCTCGATGTCGAGCTGGGTGAACTCCGGCTGCCGGTCGGCGCGGAAGTCCTCGTCCCGGTAGCAGCGCGCGATCTGGTAGTACCGCTCCATGCCGCCGACCATCAGCAGCTGCTTGAACAGCTGCGGGGACTGCGGCAGGGCGTACCAGCTGCCCGGCTGGAGCCGGACCGGGACCAGGAAGTCGCGGGCGCCCTCCGGGGTGGACCGGGTCAGCGTCGGGGTCTCGATCTCCAGGAAGTCGCGCTCGTGCAGCACGCCCCGGGCGAGCTGGTTGGCGCGCGAGCGCAGCCGCAGCGCGTTGGCCGGGCCGCTGCGGCGCAGGTCGAGGTAGCGGTACTTGAGCCGGATGTCGTCGCCGGCCTCGATCTGGTCGTCGACCGGCAGCGGCAGCGGCGCCGCCTCGGAGAGCACCTCCAGCGCGGTGGCGGTCACCTCGATCTCGCCGGTGGGCAGGTCGGGGTTCTCGTTGCCCTCCGGGCGGCGGGTCACCTCACCGGTGACCTTGACGCAGAACTCGTTGCGCAGCGCGTGCGCGTCCTCCTCGCGGAAGACCACCTGAAGCACGCCGGAGCCGTCGCGCAGGTCGACGAAGATGACACCGCCGTGGTCGCGCCGGCGGGCCACCCACCCGGCGAGCGTCACCGTGGTGCCGGCGTCCGTCGCGCGCAGGCTGCCGGCGTCATGGGTACGGATCACGACTTGCGTCTCCTCATCTGCGGTACACCTCTGCCCTCCGCATTCTGTCAGGCTGCCCGGGTGTCGGATGCCACCGGGCGCGGTTGCCGGTCCGGCGGCAGCGCCCCTCGGGCGGCGGTCCGGTCCGCGTACGGTGTGGCGGATGCGCGCCGCACCTTGTTGGGCCCTGCTCTCCCCCGCCGCCGCTCCGGTCTTCCTGATCGGCGGCTGGACCCTCGCGGCGGCCCGGCAGCCGGGCGGCTTCGACCAGGTCGGCGGAACAATCAGTGCGCTCGCCGCGCGCGACGCCACCGACCGGTGGATCATGACGGTCGGCCTGCTCTGCCTCGGGATCTGCCACTGTGTGACGGCGGCCGGGCTGCGGTCGGCGCGGGCCCCTGGTCGGCTCCTGCTCGCCCTCGGCGGGGTCGCCACCGTGGCCGTGGCGGCCTTCCCGCTGCCGTCCGAGCGCGGCTCCTCCACCCCGCACGGGCTGGCCGCCGCCGTCTCCTTCGGCGCGCTGGCGCTCTGGCCGGCCTTCGCCGCCCACGGCCGCCGCGCGCCCGAGCGCGCCGCCGGGCTCCCGGCCCGGTGGGGTACGCCCGCTGCGGCGCTGCTGCTGGCCCTGGTCGGCTGGTTCGTCGTGGAGCTGACCACTGGCGGCGACCGGATCGGGCTAGCCGAGCGGGTGGCCGCCGGCGCGGAGGCGCTCTGTCCCCTGCTGGTGGTGCTGGCCCTGACCCGCCTGTCGGGTTCCGGGCGTGGAACGGGCCGCCGGTGAACCGGCGGCCCGCTCGCGAGGTGGTCGATCAGTAGACGCTGACGCCGTAGACGCTCAGCGCCTCGGTCACCGGCTGGAAGTAGGTGGTGCCTCCGGAGGAGCAGTTGCCGCTGCCGCCGGAGGTCAGGCCCAGCGCCGTGTTACCGGCGAAGAGCGAACCGCCGCTGTCACCCGGCTCGGCGCAGACGGTGGTGCGGATCAGACCGTAAACGCTGCCCTCGGCGTAGTTCACCGTGGCGTTGAGCGCGGTCACCGAGCCGCTGCGCAGGCCGGTGGTGCTGCCGGAGCGGTAGACAGTCTGACCGGTGTACGCGTTGCCGGCGCCGGTGATGTCCCGGTAGCTGCCGTTGTAGAGGTACACGTTGCCGGGCTGCTGGGTCGTGCTGCTGTACCGCACGATGCCGTAGTCGTTGCCCGGGAAGCTGGTGCCGGCGCGGGCGCCGAGGTACGCGGTCTGCGACGAGTTGGAGTACCAGCTCGACGAGATGTTGGTGCAGTGCCCGGCGGTCAGGAAGTAGAGGGCGCCGCTGCTGCTGCGGACGTTGAAGCCGAGCGAGCAGCGACCGCCGCCGCCGGCGTAGATCGCGTTGCCGCCGGAGATGCGGGTGCTCAGCACACCGGCCTCGGCCTCGACGCGGACCGCGCCGTTCGTCCTGGCGGCGGCGGCCTTGACCCGCTCCAGCTTGGCGCCGGTGACGGTGCTGTCGACGGAGACGACGACCTGGTTGGTGGCCGGGTCGGTCCACCAGGCGGTGCCGGGGATCTTCGCAGAGCGCTCCAGCTCCGAGGTGGCGGCCTGCAGCGTGGCGGCGCCCCGGGTGACGAGCCTCGGGGTGGCGCCGGCGGCGCGGACCTGGCGGGCGGCACCGGCGTCGGTGACGGCGACGACCATCTTGCCGCTGGCGTCGGCGTACGTGCCGGCGGCGCGATCGCCGAGGCGCTGGGCGAGGGTGGCGGCGGCGTCGGGCGAGGCGGGCGAGGCGGGTGCCGCCTGCGCGGGTGCGCCGAGCAGCGCGCCGGTGACCAGGGTGCCGGCCAGGGCGACGGCGGCGGCGCGGCGGAGCGATGACCTCGTGGGTCGCATGTAACAACCTCCAGAAGAGGATGGCGGGCCGCGCCGGGGGTGACGCGCCCCAGGACCACCCGGCCGACCTGGGGAAACCGGCCGAGTGACTGAAGTATTCACATATTTAAGTTCGTAGGCAAGACCCGACTTTGCCCGAATTCACCCCACCGCCCCATGTAACCGTGAAGCAACATTGTGGACACAGAGAGTGGTCTATACGATCTGGCCACCGCAGCACGCCGGCGCCCGTGATCCGGAGGCCACCATGACCCTCATCCGACGCGCACTGTCCACCCTCGCCAGCGCCACCGCCCTCGTCCTGCTCGTCGCCAGCCCGTCCACCGCCGCCACCAGCCCACCGCCCAACTCGATGGCCAGCATGGGCGACTCCATCACCCGCGGCTTCAACGCCTGCGGCTGGTACGTCGACTGCACCTCACGCTCGTTCAGCACCGGTGACTACGGCAGCGTCAACAGCCACTACCTGCGCATCCGCGCGGTCAACCCGACCATCCAGGGCCGCAACTACAACGACGCCCGCAGCGGCGCCAAGTCCGCCGACATGTACGGCCAGGCCGGCACCGCGGTCAGCCAGGGCGTCGAGTACGTCACCATGCTGATCGGCGCCAACGACGCCTGCACCAGCTCGGAATCCACCATGACGTCGGTGACCACCTACCGGGCCAACATCGACAGCGCGCTCAACCGGATCAAGGCGGGCCTGCCCAACGCCCGGGTCGCGGTGATCAGCGTGCCGGACATCTACCGGCTCTGGTACATCGGCCGGAGCAACTTCAGCGCGCTCAGCGCCTGGTCGACCTTCGGCATCTGCCAGTCGATGCTGGCCAACGCCACCTCCACGGCCCAGGCGGACGTCGACCGGCGGGCGCGGGTCCGGCAGCGCGTGATCGACTACAACACCCAGCTCGCTCAGGCCTGCACGGCCTACGGCGCGAACTGCGACTTCGACGACAACGCCGTGTTCGGCTACCCGTTCGTGCTCAGCCAGGTCTCCACCTGGGACTACTTCCACCCGAACACCAGCGGCCAGGCGGTGCTGGCCAACATCTCGTACGCCAGCGGCTTCGGCTGGTGACACCCGACCGGCGCGCGGACGGTCGCCGTCCGCGCGCCGGTTCGCGGACGCTCAACCCGACGCGTGCACGGCAGCCAGGTAGGTGAGGGCCTCGGCGCTGCGACTCCCCGGCTCCGGGGTACCGACGAGCAGTTGCTGACCGGGAGCGTCGCGGACGTCGAAGGTCTGGTAGGTCAGCTCGATCCGCCCGACCTCCGGGAGGTGGAAGACCTTGAACAGTCGGGTCAGCCCCCGCACGGTCTGGTCCGCCCAGAGGGCGCGGAACTCCGGCGAATCCCGCCGGAGTTCGGCCACGAGCGTCTGGATCTCCGGGTCGTCCGGGAAGAGGCCGGCGTTGAGCCGCAGGGCGTGCACCACGTTCTCCGTCAGGACGGGCCAGTCCGGGAAGACGGTGCGCGCCTGGGGGTGCTGGACCAGCACCCGGACCATGTTGGTCATGCCCGCAAGCGGCGACAGCAGCGCGGCGGCGACGCGGTTGGTGGCCAGCACGTCGAACGCGGGGTTCAGCACGTAGGCGGCCGAGCTGGGGAAGGCGTCCAGCAGTTGCAGCAGCGCGGGGTGGACCAGGTCGCGGGAGCTGTTCGGGCCCAGGGCGGGGTTGAGCCCGGCCAGGCGGAAGGCGTGACCGCGGGCGTCGGCGTCGAGCCGCAGTACCCGGCCGATCGCGTCGAGCACCTGCGCGGAGGGGTGGCGTTCCCGGCCCTGTTCCAGACGGGCGTAGTAGTCGACGCTCACCCCCGCCAGCACGGCGAGCTCCTCGCGGCGCAACCCACTCACCCGGCGGTCGCCACCCCCGCGCAGCCCGACCTCTCTCGGGTCGATCCGGGCGCGGTGGGCCCGGAGGAACTCCCCGAGTCTGTTGTCGGTGACGGGCATGTTCACCAGCGTAAAGCCCTTCGTCGGCGAGTTGGCAGGGTGCGCTGCACCCAGGCAGTCGCGTCCTGCCGGCCGGTACGCACCGCGCGCACCATCGGTCCACCGGTGGACCGACACACGACCCCCGGAGACGCCATGCCCTTCGCCGACGACTTCATCGGTGAGCACACCAGAGCCGGCAGCAACCGGACATCGTCGTCGAAACCGCGGCCCGCTGGCTCGACGAACCGGACGAGAACACCCCCCCGACTCGTCCGGCACGGCCGCGCACTCTCGTGAAGACAGGCCACCTCGGCGCCCTCAGATCAACGGCGTCTCCTCCGGCCGGAGCGACTTCACCCTGCTGGCGGCCACCTGAACCGGGTCTTCAGAGGTGCCGCACACCCAGGAAGTCACGGCCTTCTTCCCGCGCCCAAACCGCTGGATCGTTGAACCACCGGCGCCTGCGCCGCAATCATCACCTCAACCAGGAGCATCGATGAACAGCCCATCATCCAAGGTCGTTCTCATCACCGGCGCGAGCAGCGGCATCGGCGAGGCGACCGCCCGCCGTCTGGCCGCCGACGGCCACCACGTGGTGCTCGGCGCCCGGCGCGTCGACCGGCTCGCCGCACTGGTCGCCGACGTACGCGCCGCCGGCGGCTCGGCCGAACACCAGGAACTCGACGTGACCAGCCTCGACAGCGTGCGCTCCTTCGTCGAGAGCGCCCACGACCGGCACGGCCGCGTCGACGTGCTGGTCAACAACGCCGGCGTGATGTCGCTGTCCACGCTCGACGCGGCGCGGACCGACGAGTGGAACCAGATGATCGACGTCAACCTGCGCGGCACCCTGCACGGCGTCGCCGTCGCCCTGCCGCTCATGCGAAGCCGCGGCACGGGGCACGTCATCAATGTCGGCTCGACCGCCGCCTACCGCGTCGACCCGACGGCCGCCGTCTACTGCGCCACCAAGTACGCGGTCCGGGCCCTCACCGAAGGACTGCGCCAGGAGAGCCGGGACGTCCGGGTGACCCTGGTGAGCCCGGGCTACACCCATTCGAAACTCACCGAGCACGGTGGCGACCCCCAGGTACGGGCCGCGGCCCGCGCCGCAGCCGAAGAACTGGGCATGCCGGCCGCGGCGGTCGCCGACGCCATCGCCTACGCGATCGCCCAGCCCGACACCGTCGACGTCAACGAGATCGTCCTGCGCTCCACCGCGCAGGGCTGACCGTAGCCAGGACAGGGAGCACGACCGTGGGCGAAGCACTCGAGATGACGACGTTCCGGCTGGTCGCCGGCCTCACCGGTGCCGACTTCGTCGAAGCCAACGAGGACATCAACCGCTATCTACGACGCCAGCCGGGCTTCCGGTGGCGACGCATCACCGAGGACGACGACGGCACGATCACCGACATCGTCGCGTGGGATTCCGCGGCCGACGGCCGGCGCAGCGCGTCCGGAATCATGACCGAGATGGCCGACTCGCCGGTACACGCGACGATCGACCACGCCACCGTCGACTTCCGGATCGTCCCGGTGCTGCAACACATCGACTGACCCGGGGGCAGCCCGCGACCCGCGGTGGTCAGTCGACCCGGCGGCGCGCCCCAGGGCCCGGCCGGGGCACCACCTCGCGGGGATCGGCCAGCTCGTGCCCCTCGGCGCAGCGCAGTGCGACGCGGACCTCGGCGCCGCAGTCGCGGTGGGTGACGCTGAGCGGGGGGCCGTCCGGGTCGGCCAGGTAGCGGTCGCCCCAGCCGAGCACCGCCACCAGCACCGGCCAGAGGTCGAGCCCCTTGTCGGTGAGCCGGTACTCGTGGCGCAGCCGGCTGCCCGGCTCCCGGTACGGCTCGCGGCGCAGCACTCCATGCTCCACCAGGGTGGCGAGCCGGTCGGTGAGCACCTGACGCGGGATGCGGGTGCGGACCCGCATGTCGTCGAAGCGGCGGATGCCGTTGAACACCTCGCGGAGCACCACCAGGGTCCAGCGCTCGCCGAGGATCGCCATCGCCCGGGCGATGGTGCAGTTCTCCACCGACCAGTCCAGTGCCGCGGGTCTCATGGCCACCAGGCTAGATCTGATTGACAGACTCAGCAACGCGCTGCCAGGCTGAGTCCATGACTCAGACGCAGGACCCGGCGCGCAGCCGTACCTTCTCCTGGTCCGACCCGGTGGCCGGGGCCGCCCACGTCGGCCGGCGCAGCGGCCTCGAGCTGATGCGCGCGATGATCGCCGGCGAGCTGGCCGCGCCACCGATCATGCACCTGATCGACATGGCCCGGATGGAGGCCGAGGAGGGCCGGGTCGTGGTGGAGCTGGTACCGCAGGAGTTCCACTACAACCCGCTCGGCACGGTGCACGGCGGCGTCATCTCCACCCTGCTGGACACCGCCGCCGCGTGCTCCGTGCACACCACGCTGCCGGCCGGCGTCGGCTACACCTCGCTGGACCTGAACGTGAAGTTCCTCCGCCCGGTCACCGTCGCCAGCGGCATCCTCCGCTGCGAGGGCACCGTCCTGCAACGCGGCCGCCGCACCGCCCTGGCCGAGGCGAAACTGACGGACGCCAACGCTCGCCTGATCGCCCACGCCACCTCCACCTGCCTCCTCTTCCCCCTGGACGCCCCCACCACCCGCTGACCCCGGGCGCGCTCTTTCCCGAGTCGCCACGGCACGCGGAATGGCCGCTCTTTCCAGGAAAGAGCGGCCATTCGGGGAAGGGGAAGTCAGAGGCGGGTGGCGAGGCGGGCGGCGCGGGCGGCGCGCTTCTCCTCGAAGCGGCCGGCCTGCTGGTCGAGGGTGTCCAGGTGGGCGGCGATCTGGTCGCGGGCGGCCTCGCCGTCGGCGTCCAGGCCGGTCACCGTGAGCACGTCCCACTGGCGCAGCACCGGGACGACCACCTCGTCGCGGTGCTGGCGCAGGTCGTAGATGCCGGCCAGCGCGATCGCCACCGACTTGCGGGCAAAGCCGTCGATGCCGACGCCGGGCATCTGGAAGTCGGCCAGCACGTCGGCGACCGCCCGCATGGCCTGGCTCGGGGCCAACTCGAAGGCCGCGCCGAGCAGGTTGCGGTAGAAGACCATGTGCAGGTTCTCGTCGGCGGCCACCCGGGCCAGCAGCGCCTCGCACGCCGGGTCGCCGGTGGCCCGCCCGGTGTTGCGGTGCGAGATCCGGGTCGCCAGCTCCTGGAACGACACGTACGCCAGCGAGTGCAGCACCTCGTCGCCGTGCACGTTGTGGTAGCCCGCCGACATGTGGGTCATCCGGGCCCGCTCCAGCGCCACCGGGTCCACCGCCCGGGTCACCGTCAGGTAGTCGCGAATGGCGGTGCCGTGCCGCCCCTCCTCCGCCGTCCACCGGTGCACCCAGGTCCCCCACGCTCCGTCCCGACCGAAGAGCGTCGCGATCTCGTGGTGGTACGAGGGCAGGTTGTCCTCGGTGAGCAGGTTGACGATCAACGCGGTCCGGGCCACGTCCGGGATGGCCGAGTCGGTCGCCGACCACGCCTCGCCGCCGAGCGGTCCGTCGAAGGTCCGCCCCTCGCTCCACGGCACGTACTCGTGCGGGAACCACTCCTTCGCCATCGACAGGTGGCGGTCGAGGTTCTTCTCCACGACGGGCTCGAGCTCCAGGAGCAGGGCGGTCTGGCTGAGTACGGTCACGGCGATCTCCCTACGGTGGCGTAACTTACGCTACCGTAGGTCCGATCGCGCGTACGCGCCAGTAATGAGCCTCAGCCGACCAGCGGCTTCAGGTCCTCCCGGGGCGGCGTCCACTCCCCCGCCGCGGCGGCGACCTGCTCCCCCGAGCGGATGTCCTTCACCTCGTCGCCGTCGGCGCCCGGGAACCACACGTACGGGATGCCGCGCCGCTCGGCGTACCGGATCTGCTTGCCGAACTTCGCCGCGCTCGGCGAGACCTCGGTGGGGACGCCCCGGGAGCGCAGCGCCTCGGCCACCCGGTTGCTCGCCGGCCGCTCGTCCTCGGTGGTCACCGCGACCAGCACGCAGGTCGGCACGCTGCGGGAGATCGAGAGCGCGTCGGCGCCGAAGAGCACACCGAGCAGCCGGGTCACCCCGATCGAGATGCCCACCCCGGGGAAGCGGACATTGCCGGAACTGGCCAGGTTGTCGTACCGGCCACCGGAGCAGATCGAGCCGAACCGCTCGTAGCCCGCCAGAGACGTCTCGTAGACGGTGCCGGTGTAGTAGTCCAGGCCGCGGGCGATCCGCAGGTCGGCCACGCAGAGCCCCGGCGAGTGCGCGACCGCGGTGTCCATCACGGCGACCAGCTCGGCGATGCCCTCGTCGAGCAGCGGGTCGTCGACCCCGAGGGCGCGGACGGCGTCGGCGAAGGAGGCGTCCGCCGCGGAGATCTCGGCCAGTGCCAGGGCCGCCTTGGCCTGCGCCTCGCTCGCCCCGGCCGTCTCGGCCAGCAGCTCGGCCACCTTCGCCGGACCGATCTTGTCGAGCTTGTCCACCGCGCGCAGCGCCGCCGCCGGGTCGTCGATCCCGACCCCCCGGTAGAAGCCCTCACAGATCTTGCGGTTGTTGACCTGGATCCGCACCGGCGGGATCGGCAGCGACCGGAGGGCGTCGCCGATCACCAGCGGCATCTCGGCCTCGTAGTGCGCCGGCAGGGTGTCCCGGTCGACGATGTCGATGTCGGCCTGGAGGAACTCGCGGTAGCGCCCCTCCTGGGGGCGCTCACCCCGCCACACCTTCTGGATCTGGTAGCGGCGGAACGGGAACTGCAGCTTGCCGGCGTTCTCCAGCACGTACCGGGCGAACGGCACGGTCAGGTCGAAGTGCAGGCCGAGCGAGTCGTCGCCGGCCGGCCCGTCGGCGTCGGCCTGGAGCCGGCGCAGCAGGTAGACCTCCTTGGACGTCTCCCCCTTGCGCAGCAGCTGATCGAGGGGCTCCACCGCGCGGGTCTCCAGCGGGGCAAAGCCGTACAGCTCGAAGGTGGCGCGGATCCGGTCGAGGACGAACTGCTCGATCATCCGCTGGGCGGGCGTCCACTCCGGGAAGCCGGAGATGGGCGTGGGCTTGCTCATGACGTACTCCTTGCGTCCCGCGCGGACGGCGCGGGGAGATCGTGGGCGCGGTGCGGCTACAGGCCGCGGGTGGGCGCGGCCGGGCGCGCGTCGCCGGACTCCGCCACCTCGACGAGGTACGGGTTGGTCGCGCGCTCGCGGCCGATGGTGGTCGCGGGGCCGTGGCCGGGCAGGACGACCGTGTCGTCGGCCAGCGGGAGGACCTTCTCCCGCAGGCTGGACAGCATCCGGGGCATGCTGCCGCCCGGCAGGTCGGTGCGGCCGATCGAGCCGGCGAAGAGCACGTCACCGGAGAGGCAGATCTGCTCGGCCTCCCAGGGCGAGCCGGCGCCGGGCAACCGGAACAGCACCGACCCGCCGGTATGGCCCGGGGCGTGGTCGACGGCGATCTCCAACCCGGCCAGCGTCAGGGTCGCGCCGTCGGTCAGCTCGGCCACGTCGTCCGGCTCGGTGTACGGCAGCCGGCCACCGAAGAGCTGGGTGAGGTCCGCGGAGAGCCCCTTGGCCGGATCGGCGAGCAGCTCCCGGTCGTCGGGGTGGACGTACGCGGGGATGCCGCGCGCGCCGCAGACCGGCGCCACGGAGAAGGTGTGGTCCAGGTGGCCGTGGGTGAGCAGCACCGCGGCCGGGTGCAGACGGTGTTCGGCGAGCACGGCGTCGAGCCGGTCGAGCACCCCGATGCCGGGGTCGACCACCACGCACTGCTCCCCCGGCGCGGTCGCCACCACGTAGCAGTTGGTGCCGAAGGCGTCCGCGGGAAAGCCGGCCACGAGCACGTCCGCTCCCCTTCCGTCGAGTCGTCGTCCCTGAGGGCAGCCTAGCCGTAGCGGCGACCGGATATCCGGGACCCACCCGTCCCCCGCACCCCGTGCGGCACAGTGATGTACTCCGATAAACCCAGCCCGGACCTCGTACACCACTTTCACAGCGGGTACCCGTACACTCTGGCGGGCGTGTGGCGTGGCGCACCTGCGGACGCGGCGGGCGCAACGGCCCGACCGCCGGTGACGACCAGGTAGAGGAAGGGGAGCACGAGTGGCTTCCAGCAGGGACCGGCAGCGCAAGCTCGCGCGGGAGAAGCTCGACCGGCAGTTGGCCCGACGGGCCGCCGCCACCCGGCGTCGCCGGCAGATCCAGGCCGGGGTGGGTGCCGCGGTCGTGCTGGTGCTGATCGTGGTCGGCGCGGCCTGGGGGCTCGGCGCCTTCGACCGCGAGCCGGAGCAGAAGGCCGCCGAGGACATTTGCCTCTGGACGCCGCAGGACGCCGGCGCCAACACCAACCTCAAGGACGTCGGCACCCCGCCGACGAAGGACATCCCCACCACCGGCACCCGGACGATGACCGTCAACACCAACCAGGGCGGCCCGGTCACCGCCGAGCTGGACCTGGCCGGCGCGCCCTGCGCCGCGGCGAGCATCGCCCACCTGTCCGGCAGGTCGTTCTACGACAACACCAAGTGCCACGAGATCACCGCCGAGGGCGCGCTGCGCTGCGGCGACCCGAGCGGCACCGGGCTGGGCGGCCCCAGCTACTCGTTCTACGACGAGAACGTCCCGGCCGCGCCGGAGGCGAGCCCGTCGGCCAGCCCCGCCCCGGGCCAGCCGCCGGCGTACCCGAAGGGCACGGTTGCGATGATCGCGAACCCGCCGGGCGCCAACGGCAGCCAGTTCCTCGTCTTCTTCAAGGACTTCAACCCGGCCAAGCCGGCGTACCCGATCATCGGCCGGATCACCGGCGGGCTGGACGTGATCGAGAAGATCGGCGCCCTGCCGACCGTGGACAATGGGACCGGGGCCAAGGTCAAGCCGAAGACCGACGTGGTGATCCAGAAGCTCACCGTCGGCGAGCCCCAGACGGCACCGGCGCCGGCCTCGGCCGCCCCGTCGGCCAGCCCCAGCGCCGGCTGAGCCGGACACCACCCGTACCCCGCGGCAGCGACCGCGCCCGAAAGTCGAGGAGTGAAGGCGTGACGTCCACGAGAGAGCGGCAGCGCGCGGCGGCGCGGGCCCGACTGGAGCGGGAGATGGCCGAGCGCTCGGCCCGGGCCCGCAAGCGCCGGCAGACGCAGGCGATCGTCGGGGCCGGTGCGGTCCTGCTGCTCGTGGTCGCCGGCACGGTCTGGCTGGCGACCAGCCTCGGCGGCGACGACAAGAAGCAGGACGCCGCCGGCCCGGACGCGGCGTTCGCGCAGTGCGCGTACACCGAGGTGCCCAAGGAGGGCCGGACCAAGCAGATCAAGGACGTCGGTCTGCCCCCCGCCCAGCAGGACGACACCGGCACCCAGACCATGACGATCGACACCAACCTGGGGCCGATCACCGCGAAGATCGACCGGGCCGCGGTGCCCTGCACCGCCGGCAGCTTCACCCACCTGGCGAGCAAGGGCTTCTTCGACAACACCAAGTGCCACCGCCTGGTCACCGAGGGCATCAAGGTGCTCCAGTGCGGCGACCCGAGCGCCACCGGCAAGGGCTGGCGGCAGACCGACGGCACCGGCGGCCCCAGCTACAACCTCGCCGAGGAGAACCTGCCGACCGACAAGCGCCCCGCGTACCCGGAGGGCGTCATCGCGATGGCCAACTCCGGCCAGCCGGGCAGCACCGGCAGCCAGTTCTTCATCGTCTACGGCGACTCGCAGCTCGACCCGAACTACACCGTGGTGGGGACCATCACCGGCGGCATGGACCTGGTCAAGCAGGTCGCCGCGGCCGGCGACGACAAGGCCTTCGCGCAGCAGGCCGGGGGTGGCCACCCCAAGAAGGAGGTCACCATCACCAAGCTGGCCATGAGCGACATCCAGGGCTGACCCCCGGGTACGACGAAGCGCCCGCCGGCTGAGCCGGCGGGCGCTTTCGCGTGGGTGTGCCCTCAGGCGCCGGAGGTGACCCGGTAGGCGTCGAAGACGCCGTCGACCTTGCGGACCGCGGCGAGCAGGTGGCCCAGGTGCTTCGGGTCGGCCATCTCGAAGCTGAACCGGCTCACCGCCACCCGGTCCCGGGTGGTGGTGACGGTGGCGGAGAGGATGTTGACCCGCTCGTCGGAGAGCACCCGGGTGACGTCGGCGAGCAGCTTGTGCCGGTCCAGCGCCTCGACCTGTATCGCGACCAGGAAGGTCGAGGCGGAGGTGAGCTTCCAACTGACCTCGACCACCCGCTCGCTCTGGGCCCGCAGGTCCTCGGCGTTGGCGCAGTCGTCCCGGTGCACGCTGACCCCGCCGGAGCGGGTGACGAAGCCGAACACCGAATCCGGCGGCACCGGGGTGCAGCAGCGGGCCAGCTTGATCCAGACGTCGCTGACGCCGCGGACCACCACGCCGGGGTCGCTGCTGCTCTGCCGGCTGCGCGGCGGCCGGGTGGCGACGGCGGTCTCGGCGATGTCCTCCGCCGCGCCCTCCTCGCCGCCGTACGCGGCCATCAGCTTCTGCACCACCGACTGCGCGGAGACCTGGCTGTCGCCGACCGCCGCGTAGAGCGAGGCCACGTCGGCCAGGTGCAGATCCCGGGCGATCGCCATCAGCGCGTCCGAGGTGAGCATCCGCTGCAACGGCATGCCCTGCTTGCGCATCGCCTTGACGATCGCGTCCTTGCCGGCCTCGATCGCCTCCTCGCGCCGCTCCTTGTTGAAGTACTGGCGGATCTTGGTGCGGGCGCGCGGGCTCTTGACGAAGCCGAGCCAGTCCTGCGTCGGGCCGGCCGTGTCGGACTTCGAGGTGAAGATCTCGATCACGTCGCCGTTGGAGAGCGTCGACTCCAACGGCACCAGCTTGCCGTTGACCCGCGCGCCGATGCACTTGTGCCCGACCTCGGTGTGCACCGCGTACGCGAAGTCCACCGGCGTCGACCCGGTCGGCAGCGGGATGACGTCACCCTTGGGGGTGAAGACGTACACCTCCTGGCTGGACAGGTCGAAGCGCAGCGCGTCGAGGAACTCGCTGGGGTCGGCCGCCTCCCGCTGCCAGTCCAGCAGCTGACGCAGCCAGGTCATCTCGTCGATGTGCGCCGGCGGGCCGACGATCTGAGTGCCCTTGTGCTCCTTGTACTTCCAGTGCGCCGCGATGCCGAACTCGGCGGTGCGGTGCATGGCGTACGTGCGGATCTGCATCTCCACCGGCTTGCCGGTGGGCCCGATGACCGTCGTGTGCAACGACTGGTACATGTTGAACTTGGGCATCGCGATGTAGTCCTTGAACCGACCCGGCACCGGCTGCCAGTTGGCGTGGATGACGCCCAGCGCCGCGTAGCAGTCCCGCACCGTGTCGACCAGGATCCGCACCCCGACCAGGTCGTAGATGTCGTTGAAGTCGCGACCCCGCACGATCATCTTCTGGTAGATCGAGTAGAGGTGCTTCGGCCGGCCGGTGGTCTCCGCCTTGATCTTGGCGGCCTTCAGGTCGGTCGACACCTTCTGGGTCACCTGGCGCAGCAGCGCCTCGCGCTGCGGCTGGTGCTCCCCGATCAGCCGGTTGATCTCCTCGAACCGCTTCGGGAACAGCGTGCCGAAGGCGAGATCCTCCAGCTCCCACTTGATCGTGTTCATACCCAGCCGGTGGGCCAGCGGGGCCAGGATCTCCAGCGTCTCCTTGGCCTTCTGCTCCTGCTTGGGGCGGGGCAGGAAGGTCAGGGTCCGCATGTTGTGCAGCCGGTCCGCCAGCTTGATCACCAGCACCCGCGGGTCCTTGGCCATCGCCACGACCATCTTGCGGATCGTCTCCGCCTTGGCGGCGTCGCCCAGCTTGACCTTGTCGAGCTTGGTCACGCCGTCGACGAGCAGGGTGACCTCGCCGCCGAAGTCCGCGCGCATCTGGTCGAGGGTGTACGCGGTGTCCTCGATCGTGTCGTGCAGCAGCGCGGCGACCAGGGTGGTGGTGTCCATCCCCAGGTTGGCCAGGATGGTGGCCACCGCCAGCGGGTGGGTGATGTACGGGTCGCCGGACTTGCGGTACTGCCCGGAGTGCCAGCGCGCGGCGGTGTCGAAGGCCCGCTGCAGCAGCCGGGCGTCGGCCTTGGGGTGGTTCTCCCGGTGGGTGGAGATCAGCGGCTCGAGAACCTCGCTGACCTGGGAGCTCTGCCACGGCGCGTTGAACCGGGCCAGCCGGGCCCGCACCCGGCGGCCGGTCGGCGCGTTGGAGAGCGCGAAACCGCCGCTCGGCGAGGGGTCACCGTCGGCCGGCAACGGCGCCACGGCCGCGTCGTCGCGCGGGCCGGCCGGCTCAGCGGCGACGCCGTCGCCGGCACCTGCCACCCCGGCCGGCGGGTTGCTCTTCCGGTCGGTCACCGAGCCGTCGGCCTCGCCTGTCGGGTGCACCGTGCCCTCCACCGGAGGGACGACATCGTGGGACACCGGCCTCCTCACCGCTCGCCGGGGACGCGCCGACCGTCCGGTCGACGTCCTCTTCAACCGGCCCACCGGCCGGTGTTGTTCCGGGCCGGCAACGCGCGCCGGCCGGTCCTCGCGCCGCCCGGACGGTGGACCGCCCGGTCAGCAAAGGGCAATGCTACCCGCACGGTGGGTGCCCTGCCGCTCCGCCGGACGGCCCGGTCCGGGCCCGCCCGGACCGGGCCGGATCAAACGGTCAGCAGGGCATGCACCGGACGGCCGGCCAGTTTCCGGCGGCCCTCCAGGAAGCCGAGCTCCAGCAGGACGGTGAAGCCGGCCACGGTGCCCCCGGCCCGCTCGACCAGGTCGAGGGTCGCCTCGGCGGTCCCCCCGGTGGCCAGCACGTCGTCCACCACCAGCACCCGGTGCCCGGCGGTGAAGGCGTCCTGGTGCACCTCGAGGGTCGCCTCGCCGTACTCCAGCGCGTAGGAGGCGGAGTACGCCGGGCGCGGCAGCTTGCCCGCCTTGCGCACCGGCACCACGCCGAGCCCGGTCGCGTACGCGATCGCGGCGGCGATCACGAAGCCCCGGGCCTCGATGCCGACCACGATGTCGAACGAGTCACGCCCGTGGTACCCGATGATCCCGTCGATCACCTCGCGGAACACGTCGCCGTCGGCGAAGAGGGGCATCAGGTCCTTGAACACGACGCCGGGCTTGGGGAAGTCCGGCACGTCCAGCACCCGGCTCGCGACCAGCTGGGCGAACTCCGGACCGCTGTCTCCCCGTACCCCGGTGCTCTGGGTCTCCGTCACGGTGTTTCCGTTTCCCTTCGGTACGACGACGGCGTCCGTCACGCTGCTCGCACAGCATGGCGGACGCCGTCGGTTCGATCTTTACCGGGTGCCCGGCTCGGTCAGCGCCGCTTGGCGCCACCCGGCCGGTTGCCCCCGCCGCCGCTGGGACGGCCGCCGCGGGCGCCGGTCGGACGCTTGCCGACGGGACGCGCGCCCACCTTCGGCGCGGTGCCGGCCAGAGCCGCGGACTCCGCGTCGATCCCCTCGTCGCCGGCCTCGTCGGCCGACCGCGGGGTGCCCTTCGGGGTGAGCTCGCCCCGGGCGATGGCGCCCCGGCGGCCCAGCACCCGCTTGTTGTGCGCCTGGATCCGCGGGTCGGAGTTCTTGAGCACCGCCAGCAGCGGGGTGGCCAGCAGGATGGAGGTCAGGAACGCCACCGCCATACCGACGAAGAGCACCAGACCCAGGTCCTTCAGGGTGCCCGCGCCCAGCAGGCCGGCACCGATGAAGAGCAGACCGCCGACCGGGAGCAGGGCCACCACGGAGGTGTTCAGCGACCGCATCAGGCTCTGGTTGAGCGCCAGGTTGGCCGCCTCGCCGTACGTCTGGTTGTTGTTCGCGGTGATGCCCCGGGTGTTCTCCTGGACCTTGTCGAAGACGACAACCACGTCGTAGAGCGCGAAGCCCAGGATCGTGAGGAAGCCGATGATCGTCGACGGGGTGACCTCGAAGCCGACCAGCGAGTAGATGCCGGCGGTGAGGATCAGGTTCATGAACAGCGAGGCGATCGCGGCGACCGCCATCCGCCACTCGAAGCGGACGATCAGGTAGAGCGCCACCACCGCGATGAAGAGCACCAGGCCGAGCAGCGCGCGCTCGGTGACCTGCTTGCCCCACGCCTCGGAGACCTGGTCGCCGCTTATCTGGCCGGGCTGGATGCCGAAGTCGCGGGCGATCTCGCCCTTGACCGAGGCGGCCTGGTCGGGAGTGAGCTGCGTGGTGCGCATCTCGTAGAAGTCGCCGCCCGCGCCGCCGACCTTCTGCGCGGTCACCACCTCGGCACCGCCGCCCTTGGCCTCCAGGGCGGTGCCGACCGTCTCGCGGGCCTCGTCCAGAGTGCCGACGCTGGCCGGCACCTGGAACGAGTTGCCGCCGGCGAACTCGATGCCGAGGCTGAACCCGCGTACGGCGAAGCTGAGCAACGCGATCAGGATCAGCGTGGCGGCCACGCCGAACCACAGCTTGCGCCGGCCGACGATGTTGAGATCGGCCTCGCCCCGGTAGAGCCGGGACGCCAGACCCGTCTTAGCCATCTCAGGCCTCCTTGACGCGCGGGTTGCGGGGGGTGGCCGGTTCGGCGGAGCGGGCCGGTAGGGCCCGGCCGAGGCCGCTGACCCGCGGGGACAGGAACGCCTTGGTGCTGGCGAACATCGTCATGATCGGGTGACGGAAGAGGAAGACCACCACCAGGTCCAGCACCGTGGCCAGGCCGAGCGCGAAGGCGAAGCCCTTCACCGTGCCGACCGAGACGATGTAGAGCACCACGGCCGACATCAGCGTGATCGCGTTCGCCGAGATGATCGTCCGGCGGGCCCGGATCCAGGCGCGCGGCACCGCGCTGCGCGGGCTGCGGCCCTCGCGGATCTCGTCCTTGAGTCGCTCGAAGTAGATGACGAAGGAGTCCGCCGCCACACCGAGTGAGACGATCATGCCGGCGATGCCGGCGAGGGTGAGGGTGAAGCCGATCTGCCGGCCGAGCACCACCAGCGCGCCGAAGACCAGCAGCGCGGAGAGCACCAGGCTCAGGAAGATGACCGAGCCGAGCAGCCGGTAGTAGAAGAACGAGTAGATGATGACCAGCAGCAGGCCGATGCCGGCGGCGAGCAGACCGGCCCGCAGCTGGCTGTCGCCGAGGGTCGCGGTGACGTTCTGCTGGGTCTGCGGCACGAAGGTCACCGGCAGGGCGCCGTAGCGCAGCTGGCTGGCCAGGTCGTTGGCCGACTTGCTGTCGAAGCTGCCGCTGATCTGCGAGTCGCCGGTCAGCACGCCCTGGATCTCCGGCGCCGAGACGATCGCGTTGTCCAGCACGACGGCCACCCGGCACTTGCCCTCGTTGCCGAGCGCGGCCTGGTCGCAGGCGTTACCGGTGTTCTGGAACGCCTCGCGGGTCAGCTCGGTCCACTTGCCCTGGCCGTCGCCGGTGAAGTTCAGGCTGACCACCCAGGCGCTGGTCTGGTCGAGCACCGCATTGGCGTCCTTGACGTCGGTGCCCTCCACCTTCGCCACGTCCAGCAGGTACTTCGCCGCGCCGCCCTCGCAGGCGACCGCCCGCTGCTTCGGGTCCTTGATCGACGCCGCCGGCCGCTTGTCCAGCTGGGCGCAGCTGATGGTCGGGACGTTGAACTGCATCTCCGGCGTCAGCACCGCGATCTCCTGTGGGGAGAGCGTGCTGAACGGCTTGAGCCGCTCGGCCAGCGACGGGTCGGCGGCGAGGTCGGCCGGGGCCTGCAGACCACTCGCGGCGGCCCAGGCGGGCGCGCCGACCTTCTTCTGGACGGCCTGCCGCTGCTGCTCGATGCTCTGCGACACCGGCGGGGCGCTGGCGCTCGGCGACGCGGCCGGGGCGCTCGACGAGGCCGACGCGGAGGGGGTGGCGCTGGCGCTCGGCGCCGGGGCGCCGCCGCCCTGGCCACCGGCGCTCGGCGACGAGGTCACCTTCGGCGCGGCGCTGCCGGACGGCTTCGCCGACGCGGTGGCCGACGGCTTCGGCGCGGCACTGCCGGACGGGGCCGGGGTGGGGGTCGCCGCCGGGGCGGCCGCCGCGCCGCTGCCGTCGGCGGCCTTGAGCACCTTGCGGAACCGCAGCTCCGCGGCGCTGCCGACGTCGGTCAGGTCGCGGTTCTCACCGGGCAGGGAGATGACGATGTTCCGGTTGCCCTCGGTGACCACCTCGGCCTCGGCGACGCCGTAGCCGTTGACCCGGCTCTCGATGATCTGCCGGGCCTCCTCCAGGTTCGCCGCGGTGGGCGGCTTGCCGTCGAGGCTGTTGGTGGCCTCCAGCGTGAGCCGGGTGCCACCGATGAGGTCCAGCCCGAGCCGGGGCTCCAGCCGGTCCTTCCAGCCACCATGGGCGCCGGAGAAGAACACCAAAGAATAGAGGACGACGAAGATGAGCCCGAGTACGGCGAGCTGCCGCCCTGGGCGCATCTGTCCCTGAGGTGGTGCCACGGCTGTCCTGTCTCCCTGTAACGGTCGCGCCGCTGGTGAAGCGGCGGCGAGGTCGGACCCGGGGGTCCGGGCCGACGTGCTCTCACGGGCCGGCTCCGGCCTCGGTCGGCACGACGTACCGCCGCCGACGCGGACAGCGCCGGTCGGGCGGGAACCCGTGCCGGCCCCGGAGGCCGGCCCACCTATCCAGTTGTTCCGTCACCCCCGACCCCGTGACTGGGACCGGGTACGACACTCATTCCTTGACGGCGTCCGCGTCCTCGGTGACCGGCTCGGCCGGCTCGACGCGCTCGGCCTGGTTGACCACCCGGGCGATGGCCGGACGGGCGTACCGGGTCTGCACGCCGGGTGCCACCTCGAGCAGCACCGTGTCGTCGTCCACGCCGGTGACGGTGCCGTAGAGCCCGCCGATGGTGACGACCTCGTCGCCCGGGGAGAGGGTGGCCTGCATGGACTCGGCTTCCTTGCGGCGCTTCTGCTGCGGCCGGATCATCATGAAGTACATGACGCCGAAGAGCAGGGCGATCATGAGGATCGGCGTGAGACCGCCGGCGCCTCCGCCGGAGGCTGCTGCGTAGAGCACGGTGTGCGACCTTCCCATTGGCCCCCGACCCGACGCGAATGCCGGA
Organism: Micromonospora lacuserhaii; assembly: GCF_036902735.1. Taxonomy (NCBI): domain Bacteria; kingdom Bacillati; phylum Actinomycetota; class Actinomycetes; order Micromonosporales; family Micromonosporaceae; genus Micromonospora; species Micromonospora lacuserhaii. Next base: position 27,593 of record NZ_JBAKHO010000055.1, read on the forward strand.
GCGGAGGCGGATTCTCACATCCTGTACAGACCGGCGCGAGTCTAATCCCTGCGCCTGAGAACGCCGAATGCGGTGCAGATCACGTTCGGATCACGGCTGATCGGGCGCGGCGGAGAACAGATCGGGCGTGGACGCGGCCTCCGTGCCAAATGTACCATTTGGCGGCGTACGACCCAGATGGCGCCAGGCGGCCTCGGTGGCCACCCGCCCCCGCGGCGTCCGGGCCAGCAGACCGGCCCGCACCAGGAAGGGCTCGCAGACCTCCTCGACCGTGTCGGGCTGCTCCCCCACCGCCACGGCCAAGGTGGACAGGCCCACCGGGCCACCTCGGAACGAGTCCACCAGGGCGGTCAGCACCGCCCGGTCCAGCCGGTCCAGGCCCAGCGCGTCGACGTCGTACACGAGCAGGGCCGCCCGGGCGGTCTCCAGGGTGACCACCCCGTCGGCCCGGACCTCGGCGAAGTCGCGGACCCGGCGCAGCAGCCGGTTGGCGATCCGGGGCGTGCCCCGGGAGCGGCCGGCGATCTCCACCGCCCCCTCCGGCGTGATCGGGACGCCGAGGATCCGCGCCGAGCGGTGCAGCAGCGCCTCCAGGTCGACCGGGGAGTAGAAGTCCAGGTGCGCGACGAAGCCGAACCGGTCCCGCATCGGCCCGGTGAGCAGGCCGGAACGGGTGGTCGCGCCGACCAGGGTGAACGGCTCCACGTCCAGCGGGATCGCGGTCGCCCCCGGCCCCTTGCCGACCACCACGTCGACCCGGAAGTCCTCCATCGCGCTGTAGAGCAGCTCCTCCGCCGGCTTCGCGATCCGGTGGATCTCGTCGATGAAGAGCACATCGCCCTCGGCCAGGCTGGTCAGGATCGCCGCCAGGTCGCCGGAGCGCTCGATCGCCGGGCCGCTGGTCACCCGGATGCCCGCGCCCAGCTCGGCGGCGACGATGTTGGCCAGCGTCGTTTTCCCGAGGCCAGGCGGCCCGGACAGCAGGATGTGGTCGGGCGGGCTGCCGCGCCGCATCGCGCCCTGCAACAGCAGGTCGAGCTGGTCGCGAACCCGATGCTGGGCGATGAACTCGTCGAGCCGCTTCGGCCGGACGGTGGCCTCCGCGTCCAGCTCCGCGTCGTTGACGTACCCGGAGACCAGGTCGTCGCCGTTCACCGGGTCCGGCCCAGCAACCGGATGGCCTGCTTGAGCAGGACCGGGACCGGCGGGGTCTCCCCGTCGACGGTCTCCGCCACCGCGGCCACCGCCTGGTCGGCCTGGCCGGCCGTCCAGCCCAGCCCGACCAGCGCCTGGCGGACCTGCTCGGGCCAGGCCCCGCCGGTCACCCCGGCCGCGCCGTCGGCGCCCACCGGGACCGGGCCGATCCGGTCGCGCAGCTCCAGCACCAGCCGCTCGGCGCCCTTCTTGCCGATCCCCGGCACCCGGGTCAGCGCGGCGGTGTCGGCGTTGGCGATCGCCTTGCGGACGGCGTCCGGGGTGTGCACGGCGAGCACCGCCTGGGCCAGCCGGGGCCCCACCCCGCTGGCGGTCTGGAGCAGCTCGAAGAGCTGCTTGGCGTCGTCGTCGGGGAAGCCGTAGAGGGTGAGCGAGTCCTCCCGGACCACCAGGCTGGTGGCGAGCCGGGCCGGCTGGCCGACCCGCAGCTCGGCGAGCGTGCCGGGGGCGCACTGCACCGCCAGGCCGATCCCGCCGACCTCCACCACCGCGTGATCCGGACCGGTCGCGGTCACCGTGCCGCGCACGCTGGCGATCATCGCGCTCCTCCTCGTCGTGCCCGGTCCGCGGCGGCGGCCAGCTTGGACCGGGTGCCACCCCGCCACACGTGACAGATGGCCAGCGCCAAGGCGTCGGCGGCGTCCGCCGGCTTGGGCGGCTCGGCCAGCCGCAGCAACCGGGTGACCATGGTGGTCATCTGCTTCTTGTCGGCCTGACCGGAACCGGTCACCGCCGCCTTCACCTCGCTCGGGGTGTACGTCTGCACCGGCAGGCCGGCGCGCGCACCGGCGAGCACGGCGATCCCGCTGGCCTGGGCGGTGCCCATGACCGTGCGGACATTGTGCTGGCTGAACACCCGCTCGACGGCGACCGCGTCCGGCCGGTGCTCGGCGACCAGCTCGGTCAGTGACCGGTCCAGGTGCAGCAGGCGCAGCGGCAGGTCGTCGCCGGGATCGGTGTAGACGACGTAGTAGGCGATCAGCGTGCAGGGCCGCCCCGGCACGCCCTCGACCACGCCGACTCCGCACCGGGTCAGCCCCGGGTCGACGCCCAGCACCCGCACGCCGCCTCCTCCCCCAGCCGCCAGCAGTACGTGTGTTCGACACCCTACTGGTCCGCCCGGCACGGCACCCGGGGGGACACGCCGGGCCGTACCGCGGGACACGGTGGCCCGCCTGCCCCCGTCCCCGCCCCGCTCCGGCCCTGCCCACACAGACCGAGGGGCGAGTATGTGTCGCCGGCCCATGTGCCGCCGGCCACACAGCTCGTAACTTCTTGCGCCATGACGGCAGAACCCGTGGCGGTCCCCCACGTCGTACACGTCGACCTCTCCGGTCGTAGCGCTCTGGTGACCGGTGGTGGCAGCGGCATCGGCCGGGCCTGCGCGCTGCGCCTCGCGGAGGCGGGCGCGGCGGTGCTGGTGGTGGACCGCAACGTCGAGGCGGCCAAGGCGGTGGCCGCCGAGGCGGGCGGCCGGGCCGAGGGCGTCGACCTGGCGGACCTGGCCGCGGTGCAGCGGCTCGACGCCGACGTCGACATCGTGGTCAACAACGCCGGACTCCAGCACGTCGCGCCGGTGCAGGACTTCCCCACCGAACGCTTCGCGTACCTGCACCGGGTGATGGTGGAGGCGCCGTTCCTGCTCATCCGGCGCGCGCTGCCGCACATGTACGCCCGCGGCTGGGGCCGGATCATCAACATCTCCTCGGTGCACGGGCTGCGCGCCTCGCCCTTCAAGGCGGCCTACGTGTCGGCGAAGCACGGGCTGGAGGGGCTGTCCAAGGTGGTGGCGCTGGAGGGCGCCGCGCACGGGGTCACCGCCAACTGCATCAACCCGGCGTACGTGCGCACCGCGCTGGTGGAGGCCCAGATCGCCGACCAGGCCGCCAGCCACGGCGTCGGCGAGGACGAGGTGGTCGAGAAGATCATGCTGGCCCGGGCCGCGATCAAGCGGCTGATCGAGCCGGAGGAGGTGTCCGAGCTGATGGCGTACCTCTGCTCCCCACCCGCGGCCTTCATCACCGGCGCCTCGATCGCCCTCGACGGGGGCTGGACGGCGAACTAGTGGGGCCGCGCACAATGTCGGTCATGTCGTCGCCGGTGGAGTTCCTCGAACTGCTCGCCCGGGAGGCCGCCGCGGTCGAGTTCGAGGGCCCGCTGGTGGCCGCCCGGGCGGCCGGGCTGCCTGCCGAGCGGCTGGCCGAGCTGGAACAGGCCAAGCTGGTCGCGCTGCGGGTGCGCGGACTGCTGGAGCGGCGGCGGCGCCGGGAGACCGAGCTCTCCGGCCTGTACGACACCGCCAGCGACCTGGCCGGCCTGCGCGACCTCGACGACGTACTGCGGGCCATCGTGCACCGGGCCCGGCACCTGCTCGGCGCCGACGTGGCGTACATGACGCTCAACGACGACGAGCGCGGCGACACCTACATGCGGGTCACCGACGGCTCGATCTCGGCGCGGTTCCAGCGGCTGCGGCTGGAGATGGGTGACGGGCTGGGCGGGCTGGTGGCCCAGACCGGCACCCCGTACGTGACCGCGAACTACCAGGAGGACGAGCGCTTCCACCACACCGGCGAGATCGACTCCGGGGTGGGCGAGGAGGGCCTGGTGGCGATCCTCGGGGTGCCGCTGCGGCTCGGGTCGAGCGTGATCGGGGTGCTCTACGCGGCGAACCGGTCGGCCCGACCGTTCGCCCGCGAGGAGGTGTCCCTGCTGGTCTCCCTCGCCGCGCACGCCGCGGTGGCGATCGACACCGCCCGGCTGCTCGCCGAGACCCGCTCGGCGCTGGCCGAGCTTTCCGCGGCGAACACCACCATCCGGGCGCACAGCAGCTCGGTGGAGCGGGCCGCGGCGGCGCACGACCGGATGACCGCGCTGGTGCTGCGCGGCGGCGGCGTCGAGGACGTGGTCGCGGCGGTCACCGACGTGCTCGGCGGGACGCTGCTGGCGCTGGACGCCGAGGGGCGGGCGCTGGCCCGGGTCGGCGAGATCGACGAGCCGGACCGGGTGGACCTGGTGGAGGCCGTGGCGGCCTCCCGGACCGAGGGGCGCAGCGTGCGTCGCGGCCACCTCTGGTACGCCGCGGTGGTGGCCGGCGCGGAGAACCTGGGCGCGCTGGTGCTGCGCCCGGACGACGAGCTGGTCGACGCCGACCAGCGGATCCTGGAGCGGGCGGCGCTGGTGACCGCGCTGCTGCTGCTGTTCCGCCGGAACGTGGCCGAGGCGGAGGGGCGGGTCCGGGGCGAGCTGCTCGACGACCTGATCGCCCGCCCGCTGCGGGACACCGACGCGCTGCGCAACCGGGCCCGCCGGCTCGGGGTGGACCTGGACGCGCCGCACGTGCTGGTGGCGGTCGGCGAGGACGCGATCGCCGCCACCGGCTCCGCCCGGCAGCGGGTGCTCTCCTGGGCCACCACGTACGCCTCGACCCGGGGCGGCCTGGCGGCGGCGCGCGACGGCCGGGTGGTGCTGATGCTGCCGGGCCGGGACGCCGGCGGCAGCGCCCGGGCGGTGGCCCGGGACCTGTCCCGGGTGACCGGCCGGCCGGTGACCGCCGGGGCGAGCGGCCCGACCTCGGGGCCGGCGGCGTTGGCCGCCACCTTCACCGAGGCCGACCGCTGCCTGACCGCGCTGGGCGCGCTGGGCCGGGCCGGCGAGGGGGCGAGCACCGCCGAGCTGGGCTTCGTCGGGCTGCTGCTGGGCACGGTGGGCGACCAGGGCGAGCGGGACGTGGCCCGATTCCTGGCCGCCACGGTGGGGCCGGTCGTGGAATACGACGCGCGGCGGGGCACGGCCCTGGTCAAGACGTTGGAGGCCTACTTCGGGGTGGGCGGCAGCCTGGCCCGGGCGGCGGAGCTGCTGCACGTGCACGTCAACACGGTCACCCAGCGGTTGGAGCGGGTCGGGCAGCTGCTCGGCCCGGACTGGCAGAAGCCGGAGCGGGCGCTGGAGGTGCAGCTGGCGCTGCGTCTGCACCGGCTGCGTACCCCGACGGGCTGAGCCGGGGCGGGTCGGGTCGGCGGCGCCGGACGACGGCCGGCTCGCCGCCGTGGCGGCAGCCGACCACAGGTCGCAACACCGGCGGCGGTCAGCGGGCCCAGATGCCCTCCAGGACGGCGTCGACGATCCGCTCGGGCAGGATCTGGTCGTCCAGCTCCGGATGCCAGCGCAGCATCCGCTGCACCAGCATCGGGCCGGTGAGCAGCGCCATCGTCACCTCGACGTCGATGTCGGCGCGGAGCTCACCGGTACGGACGCCCCGGCGCAGCACCTCGCGCATCAGCATCCGCCGCGGCTCGATGATGTTCTGGTAGAGCTGGAAATGGTCCGGGCTGCGGTTCACCTCGGGCACCAGGCAGGGCATGATCTTCACGGCCCGCGGGTCGATGTTCTGCCCGACCGCGCCGACCAGCAGGACCAGGTCGTCCCGGACGGAGTCCCCGGCCGGCTGCGGCAGGACGCCCTTGAGCCGGCGCAGCGCGTCGAGCAGCAGCGCGTCCTTGCCCGACCAGCGCCGGTAGATGGTGGCCTTGCCGACGCCGGCCCGGGAGGCGATGGCCTCGATCGAGAGCGCCTCGATCGTGCTCCCCTCGGCGAGCAGGTCGAGGACGGCCTCGATGATGGCCTCGTCCGCGCGGACGCTCCGCGGTCGCCCGGGCGACCGCGGAGCACCGGCGGTGGAAGTCATGTCAGACATTGTTCCCGAACCTAGGCGGTTCCGGCCATCTCCGGTTCTCCGACCGGCGGTGTGGCGGCCGGGCCGGCGCCGGCGTCGGGACGACCGGGCATCCAGCGGAGCACGATGAGGATGCCCAGGGCGGCCACCACCGCGGAGAGCGCCGCCGCCCAGTGCATCGCCGAGACGAAGGCGTCGTTGGCCGCCGCGATCAGCTTCGGCGCCGCCGACCCCAACTGACCCGCCGCGGCGTACGCCCCGGAGACGGACTCGTTGGCCGCCTCGCGGGCCGGGGCGGGCAGCCCGTCGACCGCCGAGGCGATGTCGTCCCGGTAGACCGCGGAGAGGACCGAGCCGAGCACGGCCACGCCCAGCGCACCGGAGACCTGCCGGACGGTGTTGCTGACCGCGGAGCCGACACCGGCCTTCTCCCGCGGCAGCGCCGACATGATCGACTCGGTGGCGGGCGGCATGATGTTGGCCATCCCGGTGCCCTGGAGGAAGAAGACCACCAGCACCACCCAGATCGGGGTGTCCGCGTCGACGAAGGCGAAGGAGGCCAGCGCGACGGTGGTCAGCCCGAGGCCGACCACGGCGACCGCCCGGCCGCCGTACCGGCGGACCATGGCGGCGCTGCGCGGCGCGAAGATCAGCTGGGCGCCGGCGAACGGCAGGAACAGCAGGCCGGTCTGCAGCGGGCTGTAACCGCGGACCAGTTGCAGGTAGAACGAGCTGAAGAACATGACGCCCATGGCGGCGAAGAAGATCAGGCCGACGATCGCCACCGGGGCGGCGAAGCGCGGCACCCGGAACAGCCGGACGTCCAGCGACGGGTGGTCGCTACGCCGCTCGTGGTCGATGAACCAGGCCAGCACCGCCAGGCCACCGACGATCGACGCCCACACCACCGGACGGTCGAAGCCGTGCTCGCCGCCGTCGATGATCCCGTACGTCAGGGCGACCAGGCCGACCACCGAGAGCACCACACCGAGCAGGTCGACCCGGCCGGGGCTGGGGTCGCGGGACTCCGGCACCAGCATCGCCACCAGGACCACGCCGATCGCCACCACCGGCACGTTGATCAGGAAGACCGAGCCCCACCAGTAGTGCTCCAGCAGCGCGCCGCCGAGGATCGGGCCGATCGCCACGGCGAGGCCGACCGCGCCGGCCCAGACGCCGATCGCCCGGCCCCGCTCGCGGGGGTCGAAGACGTTCGAGATGATCGACAGGGTGACCGGCATGATCGCCGCGCCGCCGATCCCCATCAGGGCACGGGCCGCGATCAGCTGGCCCGGGTCCTGCGCGTACGCGGACAGCAGCGAAGCCAGGCCGAAGAGCACCAGCCCGATCAGCAGGAACCGGCGACGACCGAAGCGGTCGCCGAGGACGCCGAAGGTGAAGAGCAGTCCGGCGAAGACCAGCGTGTAGGAGTTGATCGACCACTCCAGCTCGCCCTGGCTGGCCCCGAGGCCGTGCACCGGGTCGGCCAGGGTGCGCAGGGCGACGTTGAGGATCGTGTTGTCGAGGACGACGACGAGCAGGCTGATCACCAGCACGCCGAGGATCCCCCACCGCCTCGGATGTCCGGTGTTCTCGTGCGGTTCCATGTGGTCCGGTTCTCCCCCCGGCTCACCCGCATCGCAAATACGATACGGGGCAGACTCGTAACGGTCAGAGCGTAGGACGCGGAGTTTCGATACGGAACCGAATCGTATCGTATGTGGTGGGCATCACGTCGCCCTTCCACGACGCATCCTCACGAACACCCCCGACACTTCCCGCCGCCGCCCGCCCGCCTGCCCGCTCCGCTGCGGTGCCGCCCCCCTCCGCGCCCCGGCCCGCAGCGCTCCCCCGCCCGCAGCCGCGCCCCTGCCCGCAGCCTCCCCCGCCCACTCCGCCGTCCCGACCGTTGATCAAGAAGTTTGGGGACGATTTCACCCTCGATCAGTGCGCAAACTTCTTGATCAACGGGGTGGCGGTGGTGCATCCGGCTGCTCGTGACCACAGGGGCAGGGTGTGGGGTTTTGGGGGTGGCGGGATAACTGTGCGGCGCTGGGTTGGTTGTCCGGTCTGGCGCCAGTGACCAGTCTCGGTAGTGCAGTGCCGGCTGGGCGGGTGATCCGGGTTCGTCAGTGCAGTACTGGTTCGCGTCGGCAGCTCGGCTCGGGGGGTTGCAGCCTGGGCGGGTGCCGGGTTTGTGCCGGCCTGGTCGGGGGTCCCGTGACCGGTGGCACCCTGAGCCTGGAATCGTGGCCGGCCCGCCGTCGTTACATATCCCGTACGACCGCAGTAGCAGCCCCCTCCGGCCTGCCCGGATGGATGCGGTGCCCCCGGAATGATGGCGGGCCCGCGGTCGTTACATCCTCTGCACGACCGCAGAACCAGCCCCTCCCGGCCCGGCCGGGTG
>NZ_JBAKHO010000056.1:0-33130 GCF_036902735.1 Micromonospora lacuserhaii
CGGAGCCGCCGTGGCCACGGCCGGCAGCCTGGCCGCCGGCTGCGACGGCCCGCCGGCCGACGAGCCGACCGCCGACCCCGCCCCGGCCGGGCTGCGCTTTCCGGCCGGCTTCGGCTGGGGCGCCGCCACCTCGGCGTACCAGATCGAGGGCGCCGCCAAGGAGGACGGCCGGGGCGAGTCGATCTGGGACACCTTCAGCCGTACGCCCGGCCGCACCCGCAACGGCGACACCGGCGACGTGGCCGCCGACCACTACCACCGCTGGGCCGCCGACCTCGACCTCATGCGGGACCTCGGGCTGCGCAGCTACCGCTTCTCCATCTCCTGGCCCCGGATCCAGGCCGACGGCACCGGCGCGCCCAACCAGCGCGGGCTGGACTTCTACCGGCGGCTCGTCGACGGCCTGCACGAGCGCGGCATCGCCCCGATGGTCACCCTGTTCCACTGGGACCTGCCGCAGGCCCTCCAGGACGCCGGCGGGTGGGAGAACCGGGACACCGCGTACCGCTTCGCCGACTACGCCGACGCCGTCTTCCGTGGCCTCGGCGACCAGGTGCCGGTCTGGCTGACCGTCAACGAGCCCAAGACCGTGGTACAGAACGGCTACCTCTGGGGGCACCACGCGCCCGGCCGACAGGACCCGGACGCCGCGTACCTGGTCGCCCACCACCTCCAGCTCGCCCACGGGCTGGCCGTCCGCGCGCTGCGCGCCACCGGTTCCGCCGCCCGGATCGGCCCGGCGCTCAACCTGCACCCCTGCTACCCGGCCGACGACACCGCCGAGGCCGCCGCCGCCACCCGGCTCTACGACGGGTACGAGAACCGCCTCTACCTGGACTCCGTCCTCACCGGCGCCTATCCGGCGGACGTCCTGGCCGACCTCGGCCCGAGCAGCCGGATGGCCCGCGGCATCCGCGACGGCGACCTGGAGCTGATCTCCAGCCCGGTCGACCTGCTGGCCGTGCAGTACTACACGCCGATCTACGTCACCGCCGCCGGCGGCACCGTCCAGCGCTGGCCCACCTCGGAGGCGGACTGGCAGCAGATCTACCCCGACGGGATGTACGACATCCTGACCCGGGTCACCCGCGACTACGGCCGCATCCCGATCACCGTCACCGAGAACGGCCTGCCCTGCCCGGACACCCTCGACGCGGACGGCACCGTGGACGACGCCGGCCGGATCGCCTTCCTGCGGGACCACTTCGCCGCCGCCCACCGGGCGATCGCCGACGGCGTGCCGCTGGAGAGCTACCACGTCTGGTCGCTACTGGACAACTTCGAGTGGGCCGAGGGGTACGACCAGCGCTGGGGACTGGTCTACGTGGACTACCCGACCCAGCGCCGCGTCCCCAAGCGCAGCGCGCACTGGTACCGGCAGGTGATCCGGGCCAACGGGCTGTAGAGCCACCGGCCGTACCGGCCGGACCGCGTGGGGGCGGTCCGGCCCGGCCGGGGTCAGCGCGGCAGTGCCTGCTGCAACTCCGCGCGCAGCGCCGGGGTCAGCATCTCGCCGGCCTGCTTGGCCAGCCGGGCCATCTCGTAGCCCACCACGCCGATGTCGGCCTCCGACCCGGCCAGGGTGGCCAGGATCGAACCGTCGCGGATCTGCATGACCAGGAAGTAGCCGCGGCCCATCTCGACGACCGTCTGCTTCACCACGTCCCCGTCGAACATCTGCGCCGCGCCGGCGGTGATGCTCATCAGGCCGGAGGTCACCGCGGCCAACTTGTCCGCGTGGTCGCGGGGCAGGTGGGCCGAGGTCGCCACCAGCAACCCGTCCGAGGAGACGACCACCGCGTGGGCCACCCCCGGCACCCGCTCCGCGAACGCGTTGACCAGCCAGCTCAGGTCCCGCGCCTCCTGGCTCAACGTCATCACTGTCGTCCCCCTTCACTGCGTACACCGGCCGGCGGCAAGGCTATCTCCGTCGTTTCCTCGGCCTCCGCGCGGCGCACGCCGCTGTAGAGCCGGGACAGCATCCCACCGACCGCGTCCGGGTCCGGGTCGACCCGGGCCGGCCCCGCCGCCTCGGGGCGCGCCGGCTCGGTGACCGCGGAGAGCTGGGCCATCGGCACCCGTACCGGCAGACCCCGGTCGTTGGTGCCGGCCGTCACCGGCATCGGCGGCGGCACGGGCGTCGTGCCCGGGGTCGACACCGGCGCGTCCGGCGCGGGTCCCTGCGGGGACCACCAGCCACCGCCGGTCGCCACCGGGTCGGGCCCGGCGGTACTCAGCACGTCCTCCGCGCGGACCGGCAGCGGGCGGGGCGCGGCGGGCGGCGGCGTTGGATCGGGTCGCCGGCCGGCCACCGGCAGCTCGGCCCGCTGCATCGGCACGGCCGGGCGGGGCGGCGCGCCGGGCCGGGTGGCCCCGGCGACCGCCGTGGTGAGCATCCGCGGCGAGGCCGGCTGGTCCAGCTCCGGTGCCGGGGCCTGGGCGAGCAGCGTGGCCGGGAGCAGGACCCGGGCCATCAGGCCCTCGCCCGCGCCGGCCAAGCGGACCCGGACGCCGTGCCGGGCGGCGAGGTGGCTGACCACGAACAGACCCATCCGCTCGGACGCGGAGACGTCCGCCGCCGGCGGGGCCGCCAGCACGGCGTTGGCTTGTTCCAGGGCGGTCGGACTCATGCCGAGCCCCTGGTCGACGATCTCCACCAGTGCCCCGCCCCCCTCGGCCCGGGCGGTCACCCGGACCAGGGTGTCCGGCCGGGAGAACGCGGTCGCGTTCTCCAGCAGCTCGGCCAGCATGTGCACCAGCTCGCCGACGGCGTGCCCGACCACGTGCAGGTCGGCGACCGACTCGTGGCGGACCCGCTGGTACTGCTCGATCTCGGCGCTCGCGGCGAGCAGCACCGCGCCGAGACTCACCGGTCGGTTCCACCGCCGGGTGGACTCGGTGCCGGCCAGCACCAGCAGGCTTTCGTCGTTACGGCGCATCCGGGCGGCCAGGTGGTCCAGCTTGAACAGGTTCTCCAGCTGGTCCGGGTCGGCCTCCTCCCGTTCCAGGTCGTCGAGCAGCTCCAGCTGCCGTTCGACCAGCACCTGGCTGCGCCGGGCCAGGTTGACGAACATCGCGTTGACGGTACGGCGGGTCTCCGCCTGTTCGACCGCGACGCTGACCGCGCTGCGGTGCACGGCGACGAACGCCTCGGCCAGCTCACCGATCTCGTCGAGCGAGCGGACCACGGCGGGCGCCACGTCGATGGTGGGCACGCCGCCGTTGACCGCCCGGAGCCGATCCAGGGCGTGCGGCAGCTCGATCTGCGCGATCCGTAGGGCCTGGCCGCGCAGCAGCTGCATGGAGTTGGCGATGGACCGGCCGATCAGCAGGGCCAGCAGGACGGCCAGCCCCAGCACCACCAGGATGCCGCCGACCACCAGCAGGGTGGCCCGCAGCTGGTCGCCGCTGACCTCGTCGGCCTGGGCCACCGCGTCGTCGAGCACCTGCGTCTCCAGCTGGCGCAGCAGTTCCTGCCGGTCCTCGCTGGCCGCCCACCACTGTGGCGCCGGCAGCACCGCCGGCTGGGCGGTGCCGCTGGGCAGGCTCTTCTCCTCCAGCTTGGCGGCCGTGACGAAGGCGGCGTCGCGCGACGTGCGGTCGTAGAGCTCGACCTGCCGGTCGCTCGCGGCGACCCGGAAGGCGCCCAGCGCGGCGAGCTGCTGGGCCCGCAGGTCGGCCAGCGTGATCGGGTCGTCGAGGTCGTACCGGCCGGCACGGGAGGCCTGGTAGAGCTGGCCGCGGATGCGGGACGACAGTTCCTTGACCCGGGCCAGCTGCACGTACCGCAGCACCGCGTCGGTCAGCTCCGGGTGCTCCTCCCCCGGCGTCGGCTCGGCCAGCAGCTTGAGCAGCGCCTCGACGCTGCGGTGGTAGTTGCTGAGGATGGTGTCGCTGTTGAGCACCGCCGGCGGGATCGCCGCCCGGATGTAGACCACCTGGTCGTACGCCTCCAGCGCCTCGGCGTACGCGACCCGCCAGGCCGCGTCGGCGTCGGCCAGCGGCCCGGCGGCCGTGCGCAGCTCACCGAAGGCCTGGTCGGTGGCGGCCTGCAACGGCTTCAGCGCGGCGGCCGCCGCGTCCCGGTCGGCGGTCCGGTCGGCCCGGCGCAGGTCGGCCAGTTCACCCGCCGACCGGTCCCGCTCCTGCTGGAGGCGGTCGATCGCGGTGGTGATCTGCCGGCCGATGCCGACCTGCCGGGCGAAGTCGCTCAGTGCCGTGGTCCGCCCGACCAGGCCCGTGGTCTGCACCCCGGCCAGCACCAGGAAGGCCACCGTCGGGATGACCAGGACGGTGGCGAGCTTGGTCCGCATCCGCCAGTCCCGCAACCGCAGCGGTGACCGCCGCCGATGCGGCATCACCGTCTCGTCGAACCGGTTGCGACGGTGCGACTCCGCGTCCCGGTCCAGTTCGGGAGCTGCCACCACACCTGCCTCCTCGGTCCCCCGCTCACCTTCGTCGGGGAGCGGGCTCCATCCAACCAGGCCCGGGAGCTGTGTCAACGGGACGGCCTGAGCGAACGGTCAGGAGGTCGGCCGGCGCCCGGCGGCGGCCGGCGGTGTGTCCTGCGCCGTGGGTCCGCTGTCGACGAGCCGGCCCGCCTCGGCGACCCGGCCCAACGCCACCAGCGCGGCGCCGGTGGCACCGATCTCCGGTTCCGCCCGGTGGCGTACCGGTCGGGGGGCGAGCGCCGTCGCGAAGGCTGAGCGCCACCACGCCGAGGCGCTCATCGCTCCCCCGCCCAGCACCACCTCGACCGGGACGTCCACCGTGGACTCCAGCACCACCAGGTCGTCGGCGACCATCCGGCACAGGCCGGTCATCAGGCCGGCCAGCATGTCCACCGCCGTGTTGGCGAAGCTCAGGCCGCTCAGCTCCCCGGCTCCGGCCGGCGCCAGGCCGGGCGGCCGGTCACCGCCGAGCCGGGGATTGGTCGGGACGCCGCCGTCCGGCGGGATCCGGGCCAGCGCGGCCTCCAGTTCGGCCCGCTCGGGCAGCCGCAGCTCCCGCTTGGCCCAGGCGAACAGGTTGCCGCCGCAGGAGTAGGCGGCGCCGGTGACGACGTGCTGGTGGTCCACCCGGTAGCGCCAGAGCTCCTCGGGCAGCGGCGGCAGCTCCTGGCCGGCGGGGAGCCGCTGCACCAGGCGCACCGCCGCGGAGGTGCCCACGGTCACCGCGGCCCGCCGGGAATTTACGCAGCCGGAGCCGACGTTGGAGGCGGCCCCGTCGCCGACCGGCGCCGACCAGTCCGCGCCGGCCAGCTGCGGCCAGCGCCGGGCGTGCTCCGGTCGCAGCCGGCCGCGCCAGTCCATCGGGGCCAGCTCAGGCAGCTCGCCCCGGCGGCTGCCGGCCAGCTCGCAGGCCTCGGCGTCCCACTCCAGCGTGCGCAGGTCGAGCAGCCCGGTGCCGGACGCCATCGACACCGACATCGGCGCGGCGGTGAGCAGCTCGCCGAGGACGTACTCGACCAGGCCGGCGAACCTCGCGGGCGGGGTCCCGGCGCGCGCCCGCAGCCAGGGCAGCCGGACCGACCAGTAGCAGCGGTGCCACCAGGCCCCGGTGCGCTGGTGGAAGGCGTCCGGCTCGGCCGGGCCCCGCGCTCCGGCCGGCGGCTCCGGCCGGGTGTCCATCCAGGTCAGCACCGGCCCGAGCGGGGCGCCCGCGCCGTCGAGCGGCACCATCGAGTGCCACTGCGCGGAGACCGCGACCAGGCCCACGTCGCGCAGGCGGCCCGCCGCTGCCAGCTCGTCCACGCACTCGACGAGGCAGGCCAGGTAGCCGGCGGCGTCGAGGGTGCCGGCGCCGTCGTCGTCGACGCTCAGCCGCACCTTGCGCCGGGCCAGCGCCCCCGGCAGCGGTGCGGCGTCGGCGTCGAGCACCAGTCCGCGTACCGAGGAGGTTCCCAGGTCGAGAGCGAGAATGTTCATCGCCGGTCACGGTACCCGGCAACCGGGCCGGTGAAGCCTCGATCGGTGGGCGCCGCGGCACCGGTGTCGGGCAACCGCTTCCGCGCCGGGCGGGGCCCGCGTAGGGTGTCTGCATGCTCGCGCATCTGTCCTGCTGGTGGCCCGCCGACCCGGCGGCCACTCCCCGCGCGTAGCTTCACCCACGCGGCCGCCCGACGAGGCGGTCGCCGGTCTCTCCCCGGCTCCCGGGCCGCCCCGCCGGTCGGCACGGCCCCGGAGGAGACCCGATGACCCGCCCGCTCGACCTGCTCGCCGCCGTCGCCCGCGGCGCCGATCCCGGCCCGTTCGCGCTCGTCCGCCGGGAGGGCGCCGACCACCTGGACCTCTTCACCGGTCCGGTACACGTCGCCGACCGGCTGGCCGACCTGCCCGTCCCGGACGTCGCCGCCGGGCCCGGCACGCTGGCCCTGGTGCCGTACCGGCAGATCACCGAACGGGGCTTCGACTGCCGCGACGACGGCACGCCGCTGGAGTACCTGGAGATCACCGGGCACGACCGGGTCGCCCTGGCCGACGCGCTCGACGCCCTGCCGGACGCGCCGGTGGTCACCACCGGCGCCGGCTTCGACGTCGGCGACGACGAGTACGCGGGCATCGTCGAGCGGGTGCTGGCCGAGGAGATCGGGCACGGCGAGGGGGCCAACTTCGTCATCCACCGCACCCTGCGGGCCACCGTGCAGGGCCCGCCGCTGCGGGCCGGGCTGGCCGCGCTGCGCCGGCTGCTAGGCGGCGAGCGGGGCGCGTACTGGACGTTCCTGGTGCACACCGGGACCCGCATCCTGGTCGGGGCGAGCCCGGAACGGCACGTCAGTGTCGACGACGGCCTGGTGATGATGAACCCGATCAGCGGCACCTTCCGGCACACCGGCGCCGCCGCCGATCGGGACGAGCTGCTGCGCTTCCTGCGCGACCCCAAGGAGGTCGAGGAGCTGTACATGGTCCTCGACGAGGAGCTGAAGATGATGGCCACCGTCGCCGAGCACGGCGGCCAGGTGGTCGGGCCGTACCTGAAGGAGATGGCGCACCTGGCGCACACCGAGTACCTGCTGGCCGGGCGGGGCTCGCGGGACGTGCGGGAGGTGCTGCGGGAGACGATGTTCGCCCCCACGGTGACCGGCAGCCCGATGGAGAACGCCTGCCGGGTGATCGCCCGGCACGAGCGGACCGGACGACGCTACTACTCGGGAGTGCTGGCGCTGCTGGGCCGCGACGCGCAGGGGCGGCAGACGCTGGATGCGCCGATCCTGATCCGGACGGCGGAGATCTCCCCCGCCGGGGAGCTGCGGGTGCCGGTCGGGGCGACCCTGGTGCGGCACTCCAGCGCGGCGGGCGAGGTCGCCGAGACGCACGCCAAGGCCGCCGGGGTGCTCGCCGCGCTCGGCCTGGGCCCGCAGGCGCCGGCGGCCGGCGCCGGTCCGGCGGTACGCCTCGCCGACGACCCCGAGGTACGCGCGCTGCTCGCCGACCGGAACACCCCGCTGGCCCGGTTCTGGCTGGACCAGCGGGCGCCCGGGGCGACCGTCCTGCCCGGGCTGACCGGCCGGCGGGCGCTCATCGTGGACGGCGAGGACACCTTCACCGGGATGCTCGCCCACCAGCTCGGCGCGCTCGGCCTGACCGTGGACGTCCGGCCGTGGCGGAACCCGGGCCCGGTGGACCGGTACGACCTGGTGGTGGTGGGACCCGGCCCGGGCGACCCGAACCGGGTGACCGAGCCGAAGATGGCGGCGCTGCGGGCGCTGCTGGCCGGGCGGCTCGACGCGGGCCTGCCGACGCTGGCGGTCTGCCTCGGCCACCAGCTGCTCTGCGGGCTGCTGGGCCTGCCGCTGCACCGCCGGGATGCGCCGTACCAGGGGTTGCAGCGGGAGGTGCCGGTCTTCGGCACGCCCCGGCGGGTGGGCTTCTACTCCACCTTCACCGCCCGGGCCGGCGCGGACCGGGTCGGCACCCCGTACGGCCCGGTGGAGCTGGCCCGCGACCCGGCCGACGGGGCGGTGCACGCGCTGCGCGGGCGGGGCGTCGCCGGGGTGCAGTTCCACCCCGAGTCGGTGCTCAGCCGGGACGGCATGGCGGTCCTGGCGGACCTGCTCGGGCACCTGCTGGCGGACCCGGCCCGACCGCTGGCGGCGCATGCCTCTCCGGATCGGGGGTAGGGCGGAGGGCGACCGGTGGTCCGGACGGGTCGAAAGCCTCCGCCCGACCGCCGGTCGCCCTTACGGCAACGGCAGAGGTCAGGAGGCCATGCCCTTCTTGAACGCGGCGCCCATCTGCACCGCCCGGCGGGCGGTCAGCGCGGTGGCCTTGAGCGCGATGTCGTCCGGCGCGGTCTCGCCGTTGTTGCTGGTGTGCGACGCGCCGTACGGGTTGCCCGCGGTGAACTGGCTCGGGTCGGTGTAGCCGGGGGTCACCACGATCCCGCCCCAGTGGTAGAAGATCGTGAACATCGACAGCAGGGTGGACTCCTGGCCACCGTGCGAGGTGGCCGTCGAGGTGAAACCCGCGTAGATCTTGTTGGCCAGGGCGCCCTGGGCCCAGAGCGGGCCGCTGGTGTCGATGAACTGCTTGAGCTGGGCGGCGATCATGCCGTACCGGGTGGGCGAGCCGAAGATCACCACGTCGGCCCAGGAGAGGTCGTCGAGCTGGGCCTCCATCACGTCCTGCGTCTCCAGGTGATGGGCCTGCCAGCCGGAGTTCGACCGGATCGCCTCCTCCGGCGCCAGCTCGCGTACCTTCCGCAGGCGCACCTCGGCCCCCGCCTCGCCGGCGGCCTCGCAGGCCGCCTGCGCCATCTGGTAGGTGATACCGGTCGCGCTGTAGTAGATGACCGCTACCTTGACCTGACCGTCCATCGTCATGTTCCTCCTCATTTCGGATCAGCTCCGGCGACTACCCGTTACTTGTCGCGTCAAACGGCGGCCGTGGCATGCTCGGCCGGTGGAGATCAGGGCGGCCACCGACGCGGACTGGCCGGGCATCTGGCCCTTCCTGCGCGACATCGTCGCCGCCGGGGAGACGTACACCTGGCCGCGTGACGTCGACGAGGAGCGGGCCCGCCAGCAGTGGCTGGTGGCCCCGCCCGGGCGGACGGTGGTCGCGGTCGACCCGGACGGCACGGTCCTCGGGTCGGCGAAGCTGGTGCCGAACCAGGCCGGCCCGGGCGACCACGTGGCCAACGCGAGCTTCATGGTGGCGCCGGCCGCGGCCGGCCGGGGCGTCGGCCGGGCGCTCGGCGACCACGTGCTCGACCTGGCCCGCGCCGACGGCTACCAGGCGATGCAGTTCAACGCGGTGGTGGCGACGAACACCCGGGCCGTCGCGCTGTGGCGGTCGCTCGGCTTCGAGGTGGTCGGCCGGGTGCCGGAGGCCTTCCGCCACCCCACCGAGGGGCTGGTGGACCTGCTGGTGATGCACCGCCGGCTGTGAACGGCTCCGCCGACTGCTCAAGATTTGCGCAAGTTCCCCGCCGCAGCGGCACCGCGACGGGGTGCGGGCGGGATCCTGGTCGCACTGGTGGCGGCGGCGGGGACCGCCGGCAGCGGGGGCCTGTTCGGGGGATCGCGCTCCGCCGGCACCGCCGGCGTAGCGCGATCGGGGTCCGCCTCAGCGAACCAGGGTGTCGACCAACCGGTCCAGGTCGGCTGCCGGATCCGCGGTCAGCCCGGTGTGCACCGGCCCGGCCTGGATCATCGTGCTGCGCGGCGCGGCCAGCCAACGGAACCGCTCCCCGAGGCTCATCCGGTGCGCCGGCCCGTTCCCGCCGCAGGTCCGGTCCCAGGAGCCCAGCGCCGCGGCGACCTCCAGCAGGTCCAGGTCCGGGGCGAGCGCGCGGGCCCGCGCGGAGTCCAGATGGGTACGCGCGCCGAGGAAGTCCCGCTGCTGGCAGTAGAGCAGGACGCCGACGTTGATCAGCTCACCCCGCTCGACCCGGGGCATCAGCCGGATCACCGCGTACTCGAAGGGGGTCCTCATGCCGCACCCCCGGGCAGCCACTCCGCGGCGCGGTCTGCCCGGCGGACCAGGTGCTCGACGTACGCGGCGCGGGCCGCGTCGGCGGAGTCGAAGTCGGGGCCGGTCAACCATGCCTCCGGGACCAGTGACAACACCTCGGTGAGCAGTTCCCGGGTGATCCGCGGGGACAGCTCCGCGGCCGCGGCGGCCAGCTCGGTGGCGAACGGGCCGAGGACGTGGTCGTCGGCCCGGTAGGCCCGGCCCACCGCCGCCTCGGCGCGCGGCCAGTTGTGGTGGAAGTAGAGCGTGGCGCCGTGATCGATCAGCCAGAGCTCGCGGTGCCAGACCAGCAGGTTCGGGTTGCGCCAGCTACGGTCGACGTTCTCGGTGTACGCGTCGAACCAGAGCACCCGCGAGGCGAGCGCCGCGTCCACCGGGTGCGCGACCGGATCGTAGCCGAGGGCCCCGGGCAGGAAGTCCATGCCGAGGTTGGGGCCGCCGCTGTTGCGCAGCAGCTCCTGCACCTCCTCGTCGGGCTCCGCCCGACCGATCACCGGGTCGATGTCGAGCACCACCAGCCGGGGTACGGCCAGCCCGAGCCGCCGGCCCAGCTCGCCGCAGATCACCTCGGCGACCAGCGCCTTGGGGCCCTGCCCCGCCCCGGAGAACTTCGCCACGTAGGTGCCGAGGTCGTCCGCCTCCACGACGCCGGGCAGCGAGCCGCCCTCGCGCAGCGGGGTGACGTACCGGATACCGGTGACCTGACGGAGCACGTCGCCCACCCTAGTCACGGCCACCGGAACGACCCCCGTCGGGCGTCAGTCGTTGAGCTTGTCCCGCAGGTCGTCCACCTGCTGCTGGAGGCGGTCCACCGCGCCCTGGTTGTTGACGAAGGTGCTGATGCCGGCGGCGAGGGCCAGTCCGAGCAGCACGGCGAGCGCGCTGAGGACCAGCCCGCCGATCGCCACGCCGCGCCCGGTCACCCCGGGCCGACGGCTCATCTTCAGCCCCACCAGCCCCAGCACCACGCCGATGATGCCGAGGATCAGGCCGATCCAGGCGAGGATGGCGCTCAGCACGCTGAGCAGGGCGGCCACCCCGAACACCAGGGCGAAGGTCGCCGCCGCGCTGGTCTTGGCGGGGGTGCCGGTGCGCGCCGGCCGGCCGCCGGACCTCCCGGCCGGCTCGCTGGACGCGGTCATGTCGGGACCTCGCATTCCTCGCGACGGTGGGACGCGCTCGCATCCCCGTTGTCTCGGCACCTATGCGTCCCCGGGCGGCATCCGACCGCCCTCCGCCCGACCCGGGGTCGGGCGAACGAATGGGCTCCGGCCCGTCGGGTAGCCGTGTCGTGACCCCGCGAGAGGAAGGACGAACCATGCGAATGACCGAGCAGCAGATCGCCGCTCTGTACGGGCAGGACGTCCAGGACCGGTCGGGCGCGAAGATCGGCAGCGTGAGCCAGATCTGGGCCGACGCCGCCGGCGAGCCCACCTGGGTCAGCGTCGCGACGGGCACCATGGGCCACCACGAGGCCATGGCCCCGCTCGCCGGAGCCGGCATGCGCGAGGGCCGGCTGTCGGTGCCGTACGACAAGGCGACCGTGGGCAGCGCGCCGACCGTGGACGCGGGCACCGAGGAGCCGCTCAGCAACGAGCAGCTCTCCCAGCTCTACCGGCACTACCGGCTGGAGCAGCAGGCCGGCCCGTCGCAGCGCAGGCCGGGCGGCCCGGAACTGGTCCGCTCCGAGGAGCGGCTGCAGGTCGGCACCGAGAGCGAGCCGGCCGGCGTGGCGCAGCTGCGCAAGCACGTCGTCACCGAGAACGTGCACACCACGGTGCCGGTGGAGCATGACGAGGTCAGCGTCGTGCGCGAGCCGATCACCGCGGCGAACCGGGGTGACACCCGGGCGCAGATCGGTGACGAGCAGCGCGAGATGGAGCTGCGCGCCGAGCGGCCCGTGGTCGGCAAGGAGCAGGTCCCGGTGGAGCGGGTGCGCCTGACCAAGGACGAGGTGGTCGAGGAGCAGCCGGTCGACGCCCAGGTGCGCCGGGAGCAGGTCGACGCGCAGGTGCCGGAACCGGCACGGCGACGCCGCTGACGCGGCCTTCCGCGCCCCCGGTCGTGGACGGCGGGCGGACGGGCGTGAGCCCGTCCGCCCGGCGGTGTCGCGGCTGGACTGTCACAGGGCTCCCCTAGGCTGGCCGGGACACCCGGACGGAGGGGCGTGCCCGTGACGGAGCTGACCGGCGACGAGGCGCTCGCGCTGCGGATGACGAGCCTGCTGCTGCGTCCGCACCCGGTGGCGCGTCCCGAGGGCGTCGCCGGGGTGGTCGAGTGGTTCGGCGCGATGCAGGCCCAGGACGCGGCGAGCGGGCTGTGGTCGCTGGGCGTCCGGCTGCCCGGGCGTACCCAGGTCGACGTGCGGGCGGCGCTGGAGCGTCGGGAGGCGCTGCGGACCTGGCCGATGCGGGGCACCGTGCACCTCGTACCGTCGCGGGACGCGCACTGGATGCTGGCGCTGACCGGGGTGCGCGCGCTGGCCGGGGTGGCGGCCCGCCGGGCCGCGCTGGGGCTGACCGAGGTCGAGGCCGACCGGGCGGCCGACGTGCTCGGCGCGGCGCTCGCCGGCGGCGGCCGGCTCACGCGGGCCGAGTGCCTGGCCGCGCTCACCGCGGCCGGCATCGAGACGACCGGGCAGCGCGGCTACCACCTGCTCTGGTACGCCAGCCAGCGCGGCGTCACCTGCATCGCCCCGCACGTCGGCACCGAGCAGACCTTCGCCCGGCTCGACGAGTGGGTCCCCGACCCGCACCGCCCGGAGCGCGACGAGGCCCTGGCCATCCTGGCCCGGCGCTACTTCCGCAGCCACGGGCCCACCACCCGGCAGGACTTCGCCGGCTGGACCGGGCTGACCGCCGCCGACGCGAAGCGGGCCATCGCGATCGCCGGCGACGACCTGGCCGTCGTGCGGGTCGACGGGGTGGAGGCGCTGCTCGACCCGGCCCTGCTCGACGCCCCTCGCGCCGCCCTCGACGACGTGCTCACCCTGCCCGGCTTCGACGAGTATCTGCTCGGCTACAAGGACCGCACGCTGATGCTCGATCCGGCTCACCGGCAGGCGGTGGTGCCGGGCAACAACGGCGTCTTCCGCTCCACGGTGGTGCGCGGCGGGCGGGTGGTGGCCACTTGGACGCGGACCATCGGCCGGGCCCGGGCGGTGGCGACGGTGCAACCGCTCGTCGATTTCGACGCCGCGCTGCGCAGCCGGGTCACGGCGGCCCTGGACGGCTACGCGCAGTTCCTCGGCATGCCTCTTCGCCACTCCTGGTGACGTCCCGTCGGATGGCAGACGCGCGAAGGGCTGGTGGCGCACGGCCACCAGCCCTTCGCGTCGATCATGGTCAGTCGGCGAGCGCGCCCGCCGAACGACCCTCGTGCAGGGTCAGGTTCCGCCCGGTGGACGGGTCGAACAGGTGGATCTTCTCGAGGTTGAACCAGACCCGCCGGTTCTGGCCCTCGGCCACCGGCGACTCCGCCGACAGCCGGGTCACCAGGCTGGCGCCGCCGCCGCTGAAGTCGGCCCCGGCGTCCGCGGCCAGCTCCTCCAGCTCGGCGGCGGTGGCCTTCTGGCCCTCGATGGTGAAGTAGACGTACTTGTCCGAGCCCATCGACTCCACGATCTCCACCGGCGCCTCGAACTCCAGGCCCCGGCGGCGGGTGTCGTCGTCGACGAGTTCCGCGTCCTCGAAGTGCTCCGGGCGGATGCCGAGGATCAGCTCGCGGGGCGCGTCGCCGGCCTCCAGCTCGCGCCGGATCCGCTCGCCGATCGGCACGTCGCCGAGGGCGGTCCGCAACCGGCCGTCCTCCACCGCGGCGTGCAGGAAGTTCATCGACGGCGAGCCGATGAATCCGGCCACGAAGAGGTTGCGCGGGTGGTCGTAGAGCTCCTGCGGCGGGCCGACCTGCTGGATCGCGCCGCCCCGCATGATCACCACGCGGTCGCCGAGGGTCATCGCCTCGGTCTGGTCGTGGGTCACGTAGACCGTGGTGGTGCCGAGCTGCTTCTGCAGCCGGGACACCACCGTGCGCATCTGCACCCGCAGCTTGGCGTCCAGGTTGGACAGCGGCTCGTCCATCAGGAACGCCTTGGGCTGCCGCACGATCGCCCGGCCCATCGCCACCCGCTGACGCTGGCCGCCGGAGAGGTTGGCCGGCTTGCGGTCGAGCAGGGCGGTCAGCTCCAGGACCTTCGCCGCCTCCTCGACCTTCTGGTCGATGGCGGCCTTGTCCATCTTCGCCAGCCGCAGCGGGAAGGCCATGTTCTCCCGGACGGTCATGTTCGGGTAGAGCGCGTACGACTGGAAGACCATGGCGATGTCCCGGTCCCGGGGGGCCTTGTCGTTGACCCGCTGCCCCGCGATCCGCAGCTCGCCGGAGCTGATGTCCTCCAGCCCGGCGATCATGTTGAGGGTGGTGGACTTCCCGCAGCCCGAGGGGCCGACCAGGATGACGAACTCGCCGTCACCGATCTCCAGATCGATGTCCTGCACCGCCACGGTTCCGTCCGGGAACCGCTTGCTCACCTTGTCGAGCACGATGTCAGCCACGACTACCACCTATCCCTTGACTGCGCCGGAGGTCAGGCCGGAGACGATGCGGCGCTGGAAGAAGAGCACGAACAGGATGATCGGAATGGTGATCACCACGGCGGCGGCGCAGATCGCCCCGGTGGGGTCCTCGAACTGCGACTCGCCGGTGAAGAACGACAGCGCCACCGGGACCGTGCGGGCCCGCTCGGTCGAGGTGAGCGTGATGGCGAAGAGGAAGTCGTTCCAGCAGAAGATGAAGACCAGGATCGCCGTGGTGAACAGCCCCGGTGCGGCCAGCGGGGCGATGACCCGCCGGAACGCCTGGCCCTGGGTGGCGCCGTCCATCTTCGCGGCCTTCTCCAGGTCCCACGGGATCTGCTTGAAGAACGCCGACAGCGTGTAGATCGCCAGCGGCAGCGCGAAGGTGATGTACGGCAGGATCAGCCCCGGCCAGGTGTCGAAGAGGCCGAGCTGCCGCTCGATCTCGAACAGCGGCGACACCAGCGACACCTGCGGGAACATCGCGATCAGCAGGGAGACCCCGACCAGCAGCTTCTTGCCGGGGAAGTCCAGCCGGGAGATCGCGTACGCGGCCATCGCGCCGAGCACCACCGCGATGAGGGTGGCGATGAGCGCGATGCCGATCGAGTTGGCCAGGGCCCGGACGAACTGGTCGGTGTCGAAGATCGTCCGGTAGTTGTCCAGCGTCCACTCCCGCGGCCAGAACTTCCCGTCGGCGAGGGTGGCCGGGGTCTTGAACGACAGCGAGGCGATCCAGAGCACCGGGATCAGCGCGAAGACGACCACGATGACGTCCAGCAGGCCCCAGCGCAGCTTCGCCCGGTTGGTGGTTTCGGCCATGTCAGCGCCTCTCCCCGTCGTCGCTGCCCGGGGCAGCGGTACCGAACAGCTTCACGAAGACGAAGGCGATGATCGCCACGGTGATGAAGATCAGCACCGACATCGTGGAGCCGATGCCGAGGTTGAGACCCCGGATCAGGTTGTTGTAGGCGAGCATCGACACCGACGAGGTCTCGTTGCCGCCCGCGGTCAGCACGAAGATGTTGTCGAAGACCCGGAACGCGTCGAGCGTGCGGAACAGCAGCGCGACCAGGATGGCCGGCTTCATCACCGGCAGCATCACCTTGGTGAACCGCTGCCAGGCGGTCGCCCCGTCGGTGGAGGCGGCCTTGAGCAGGTCCTCCGGGACCAGCGCCAGCCCGGCCATCAGCAGCAGCGCCATGAACGGCGTGGTCTTCCAGATCTCGGCCAGCATGATGATCGCCAGCGAGCTGGCCCGCTCGGTCAGCGGCGCGCTGCCGTCGAAGAGGTTCGCGAGGTAGCCGGTGCCGGGGGTCCAGGCGTACCGCCAGGAGAAGGCGGCGACGACCGTGACGATGCCGTACGGGATCAGCGCCGCGGTGCGGACGATCCCCCGGCCGACCAGGGTCCGGTGCATGATCAGCGCCAGTCCCATGCCGAGCACCAGCTCGATCGCGACAGTGACCACCGTGATCAGCATGGTGACGCCGAACGCCGTCCACCAGAACTGGTTGGTCAGCACAGTCGCGTAGTTCTCCAGCCCGATGAACTCGCGCTGGTCGGGGAAGCGCAGGTCGAAGCGCTGGAGCGAGAGCCAGATCGAGTAGAGGATCGGGTACGCGGTGACCAGCACCATGACCAGCGCGGCCGGGGCGCAGAGCAGCCAGCCCAGCCGACGCTCGGCCTTCTTGTTCTCGCTCAGCGGGGCCCGGCCCCGGCGACCGGCCCGCTGGGTCGGCACGGCCGCGTGCCGTCCGCCGGGGCGCTCGGCCTCGGCGGCGACGTCCGCGCCGGCGGGAGTGGCGTTGATGCTCACGGTGCGACCTTCTTTCGCGACTGCGGGGCTCGCAAGATCGGCTCACTCCTCGCGCTCACGGCAGGACCCCCTTGGACTGGAGGGCGTCGGAGATGGCGTCGCGCAGCTCGTCGGCGGTCTGCTCCGGCCTGATCGCCGAGGGCGGCGAGAGGATCGCCGACATCACCGTCGAGATGCTCTGGTACGCCGGGGTCAGCGGTCGCACCGCCGGCTCCTTGAGCTCCTCGAGGATGGTCTGCTTCATCGGGTACGCCTCGGCCATCTCCGGGTCGTCGTAGACCTTCTCGATGGTCGGCGGGACGCCGTCGTTGATCGCCGAGAACTTCTGGTTCTTCTCGTTGCGGATGCAGCGGGCCGCCTCGAAGCTCTCGGTCGGGTGCTTCGAGTAGGTGCTGACCGCCATGTTCACCCCGCCGATGGTGACCTTGCTCGGGGTGTTCGCGTCGATGCCCGGGACCGCCGCCCACTTGACCTTCTTGGCCAGCTCGGGGTCGGCCTCCTGCAACGCCGGGTAGACGAAGGGCCAGTTGACCTGGAAGGCGCCGGTGCCGGACTGGAACTCCAGCCGGACCGGGTCCTCGGTGGCGTTGCTGAACGACGTCGAGGTCACGCCCGACGTGGCGAACCGCTTGAGCTGGTCGAGCGCCTTGACGGTGCCGGCGTCCATCACGGCCTGCTTGCCGTCGTCGCTGAGGATCTTGCCGCCGGCGCTCTCCGCGAGGGTGTTGTAGAGGACGACCAGGCCCTCGTACTGGGCGCCCATGGTGAGCACCTGGTACGGCTTGCCCTGCCCCTTGAGGTCCTGGGCCGCGGAGATCATGTCGTCCCAGGTCTTCGGCGCCTGCTGCACCAGGTCGCTGCGGTACCAGAGCAGCTGCACGTTGGTGTTCTTGGGCGCGGCGTAGAGCTTGTCCTCGTAGCGGGCGGTGTCCAGCGGGCCCGCGAGGGTGCCCTGTTCCACCTCGGCCTTGTCCTGGCCGGTCCACTCGCGGATCCAGTCCGCGCTGGCGAACTCCTGGGTCCAGGTGACGTCGAGGCCGAGCACGTCCATCCCGGTGTCCTGGGCGGCGAGCCGGCGGACCAGCTGCACCCGCTGGTCGTCGGCCTGCCGGGGCAGCACCCGGTAGACGATCTTGTAGCGCCCCTGGGCCTGGGTGTTGCAGTCGTCGACCACCTTTTGCAGGTTCTGCTCCGGTGGGTAGTACAGGTTGATCGTCGGCGTGCCGCCGCCACCACCGTCGGTACCGCACGCGGCCAGCGGCGCGACCAGAGTCAGCGCGGCAAGCGCCGCCCCGACCCGGGCACCGGGCCCACGCCGATGTCGGACCGCTTCGGGGTCTGTCGTCATCGCCCTCCCCCTTTCTTCGGCGAGAACCGGGGGAAGGCACCCGTGCCCCGGTGCACGGCGAGACGGCCCGGGAACCGGCGGAAATCCGTACCGCCCGGGCGTTTCGTGCGGCAACAGTGCCCGAGCTGGGAAGTCGTGAAACCTTCCGGACACGAAACGTGATGGTCGACCGGCGATGTGGTGTGGATCACGCCGCTGCGGGACGGCCTGCGGCCCCCTAGGCTCGGCCGATGGATGCCACTTTCTTCTTCGACCCGGCCTGCCCGTGGACCTGGCGTACCTCGCGCTGGCTGGTCGCCGTCGCCGAGGCACGCGGGCTGAGCGTCGAGTGGCGGGCGTTCAGCCTGTCGATCCTCAACGAGGGCAACGTGCCACCGCAGTTCGCCGACGCGATGACCGCGTCGAACCGGGCGCTGCGGCTGGTGGAGGCCCTGCGCGCGCAGGGCCGCGCCGACGACGCCGGCCGTTTCTACACGGAGCTGGGCGCGCGCACCCACGACGTGGGCAACCCGCTCTCCGCCGGGGCCGTGACCGCGGCCGTCGAGGCGGCCGGCCTGGGCGACGCGGCGGCGGCCCTCGACGACGAGCGCTGGGACGAGGCGGTACGCGCCTCGCACGCCCTGTCGTACGCGTCCGCCGGGCCGGACATCGGCTCGCCGGTGCTGATGGTGCCCGGCGCCGAACGCGGCATCCACGGGCCGATCGTGACCGAGGTGCCGGGGGCCGACGACGCGCTGGTCCTCTGGGACTCGCTGGTGCCGCTGCTGCGGATGCCTTCCTTCCACGAGATCAAGCGCGGTCGCCGCTGAGCCGGTGCGGCCGGCATGATGTCCGGATGATCGCGCGTTTCAAGGACCTCTGCATGGACGCCGCCGACGCCCGCTCGCTGGCCGACTTCTGGGCCCGGATCCTGGGCGGGGAGGTGGTCGACACCGGCGACGGGGACTTCCGGGTCGATCCCCGGCCGGGTGGGGCCGGCCCGGAGTCGATCTGGGTCAACTCGGTGCCCGAGCCGCGTACCGGCAAGACCCGCGTCCACCTCGACCTGCGCCTGGCCGGTCCGGGTCCGGCGGCGCCGCTCGCCGCGGGCGCGCGGCTGGTCCGCGAGCCGGACGCCGAGGTCAGCTGGTGGGTGCTGGCCGACCCGGAGGGCAACCAGTTCTGCGTGTTCGCGCCCCGGGAGGGCGCCCGGCCCGGCCCGTTCGAGCTGGTGGTCGACAGCGCCGACCCGGTCCGCCAGGCCACCTGGTGGGCCGGGGTGGTCGGCGGCACGGTGGAGACCACCGAGGAGGGGTACGCCTCGGTGGTCGGGGCGGCCGGCTTTCCCTGGGACTACTGGGTCTTCGACCCGGTGCCGGAGCGCAAGCGGGTCAAGAACCGGGTGCACTGGGACGTCGACCTGACCGGGCCGGACGCCACCGCGCTGATCGCCGCCGGGGCGACCCTGCTGCGTGAGCCGACCGCCGACGCCAACTGGTGGGTGCTGGCCGACCCGGAGGGCAACGAGTTCTGCGCCTTCGCGCCGCGACCGTCGGCCTGATTGGCCACCATCCCACCTGGTGAGCGTGGCGGGCTACCCAGGGCCCGCCGCGTCCATTAGCGTTTGGTGAGCTCCGCAAGCCAGCGCGTCGCCGCCGTTGTCGATACGCCTCCGGCCAGCCCGGCCCGCCCGATCGGTTGGTTCTCGCGGGAACTCCCCTCTGCCGGTCCACCGGTTGGGCAGGATCGTCCCCAACGAGGAGGTGCTGCCGTGGTGCAGGACACCCGCGCTCTCGCCCTGACATTCGAGGTGAGCGGCCTGCCACCGGTCAAGACCGAAGCGCTGTCCATCTTCGCCGCCGGGCACCGGCAGGCGACGAGGGTCCGCGCCCTGCTCCAGGCGGCCTGTGCCGCGGCTCAGCGCACCGGCTGGACGCCGCTGGCCGGGCCGGTCGAGGTCGACGTGACCCTGCGCTGCCCGCCCGGGCACCGCACCTCGGACGCCAGCACCCTGCTGGGCGGGGTGTGTGCGGTGCTCCAGGACAAGAAGCGGGTGGCCAACATCGGCCTGGCCCACCTCGGTGTCCTGGTCGACGTCGCGCTCTACGACGACGACCGGCAGATCCGCCGGCTGTCGTACGTGGAGGAGCCCGCGGAGGACTTCTCGTACCAGGTGCGGGTGGCCGCCGTACCCGCCGGGGTTTGACCGACGCCCGTGGTGGGGTACCGCGGACGCCGACGAAGGGAGCGCCGATGTCGGAGCCACATGTCACGCTCGACCCGAGCGGGCTGGACCCTGTGCAGCAGAAGCTGCGCGGCCCGTTGGAGGAGCAGCTGACGTCGGCCCTGCAGGCGGCCACCGAACGGGTCCGCGCCAGCTACGCGGGCGAGCCGGTCGAGCAGGTCTGCCAGCGGCTGCTCGACGAGACCCGCGCCGGGCTGCACCCGGACATCGCCGCCGGGTTCAACCCGGACATGGACGAGTTCTGCCGGGTGGCGGTGGCGATCGTCCGCGGCGGGGCCTCCTGAGGCACGCGACATCCGACCGCGCCGGCGTTGAGGCCGGCGCGGTCGGTGCGTGTCAGCTCCGGCGGACGTCCACCGAGACCACATGCGTGCCGTCGGGCCGGGTGGACTCCCCCAGCCGCACCGGAAGCCCGCCGGCCCCTAGGCCGAGGCCGAAGGTGAGGTAGCCCTCGAAGTCCCCGGCGGGGGCCCAACCGCGCAGCGTCGGGTAGCCCACGGCGCGGGGCGGCAGGCTCGCCGTACCGGCGCCGCTGTTGTCGTGCGCCTGGGCGGGCGAGAAGCGGACGGCGAGGAAGGCCGTACCCGGCAGGTCGACCGGCGCGCCGCTGCCGTCCTGCTCCACCCGGGCCACGTACACCACCTCGTAGCTGGGGGTCGGGCCGCGGAAGGCGAAGGTGATCCGGCTGAAGTTCTCGTCCGGGTGGTCGCCGACCCGCACCTCGACGAGGACCGGCAGCGGCTCCCCCGGCGGTGGGTTGACCGGCGGGCGGACGACGTGGCCGACCCGGGCGGCGCTGGTGGGTACCGCCCAGCCGTAGGTGACGTGCCAGTCCCCCGGCGCCGCGGTCCGGGTGGCGGGGGCCGGGCCGGTGGTGGCAGGTCCGGTCGTGGCCGGGCCGGTGGTGGCGGGCCCGTTGGCGCTGGCGCCCGCGGAGGGCACGGTCGTCGTCGGGGACGCGGGAGTCGCGCCGTCGTGGCCGGTCGAGCAGGCCGCCACGAGCAGCACGACCAGGCTGGCGAGCAGTGGTACGCGCTGACGTGTCATACCTCAGTCTGGCACCGGCGAGCGGCTCCGGGTCAGAGGCGATGGTCCCCTGCCGGCGGCACCGCCCGCCGCATCCCGGCCGGCCCGGTCAGTACCGGCCGAGGTTCTGCGCCGGGCACATCACGATCCGCGGCGCGCGGGCCGGGTCGAGCCACTTCAGCACCGACACCAGGTTGGCGTGCGACATGCTGACGCAGCCGGCGGTCGCGTTGCCGGCGGCGGTGCTGTACTCGTGCAGGAAGATGCCGCTGCCCGCGTTCGGGACCGGCGTCGCCACGTTCGGCGCCATGTTGTACGTGATCACCGCGAAGTGGGTGTACGCCGGAACCTCCTGCCACAGCGCCTCGCTGTAGCCGCCCGGGTTCGTGGTGGAGTGCTGGAAGCTGTTGTAGGCCGCCGAGTTCGGGTTCTCGTTCCACCAGTCGTACTGCACGACCTGGTGGTACGGGAAGCGCACGCCCGGGTTCGCGCCGATGCCGTACATGGTGGGGCCGAAGGAGTACACACCGGTGGGCGTGGTGGCCACCCCCTCGACGTGGTTGTCGCTGAACCCCTTCGCGCCGATCCGCGCGGGCAGTGGCGGCGAGACGGCCACCCAACGCCCGCCGGCCCGGTGGAACGTCTCCAGCGTCGCGTACGTCGTGCTGTAGCTGTCGCCGGTGACGATGACGACCTGGCCGGTCTCGGCGGGGAGGGTGGTCAGCCGAGAGGCCCGGTTGGGCGGCGGAAGCGGCCGGCCCCGCCCGGTCGAGGATGTCGTCTCCATTCCGGAGATGATCGCACCCGGACCCGTTTCGCGGCGTCCCGGAAATGGTGACGGATCTCCCGCCACAATTACGGCGGGTCGATGTAACGCCAGAGACGTCGGCGACGCTTTACCGCAACGGTGGAGAAGACAGATCGATTTCGGTGAACGGTGGGATGGCGGGTCAGGACCGGGTCCGCAACTCCCCGGTCCTGACCGCCAGCCGTCCGGCGTGGTAGCGGAATTCGCCTGTGCGAGCGCGGCGGGCGTGGCACGCCGCCCACGCCGGGCCCAGCACGGCGAGCCGGCCCGCCTGCACTCAGCTCCACGGTGCCCAACTACCGGACTTCGGCGCGTTCCCGACTCACCCCGAAGAGCGGTGAACGCGGGGCCAGATTAGGCATCCCGAGCAGCATCGGACAAGCATTTCCGCAGCCGGATTAATGTGATTGACGGCAATCCTGAATTGCGGCAGTTCGACGTAACGCGCTCAGCCGGCGCGACGCTGGTTCTCCTCGAGGCGACCCGTCCACGCATCGCCTTCCGGGCCGGCCGACGCAGGGCTCGCCGCCCACCCGCCGGCGATCAACGCGAGCGCCGCCAGGTGCAGCATCCGCACCCCGGCGGGGGCCGGCACCGTGGCGGCCGGCAGCACCGGCAGCAGGGTCGCCCCGACGGCGGTGACCGCCAGCGCCACGCCCCAGAAGGCCACCGGCCGGGTCGGCGGCACGGGCGGCCGTACGCCGGAGAAGACCTCTCTCCGGCGGGCGGCCCGCACCGCGAGGGCCACCACGAACAGCCCGCCGACCGCGGTGCTCACCAGGTCGGCGAAGAACCACCAGTACATCCCGGTGGCCGCGGGAAAGTCCACCCCCAGGGCCCGCAGCCAGCCGTCGGTATGGGTCACCCGGTCCCAGGCGACGTGGCTGGCCGCCCCGATCAGCGCGGAGCAGACGGTCACCTGCCAGGGGTGGCGGACGCTGCCCAGCGCGGCGTGGTCCAACCAGCCGAACAGCCGGGCGCCGGGCAGGTGCACGGCGATGCCGGCCACCGTACGCCGGACGGCCCAGGCGTAGCAGAGCGCCACCGGCAGGCACCACCAGATCAACCCGCCCACCGTGTGGGTCCGGGCGCCGAGGTCCAGCCGGGTACCGGTGACCAGGTACGCCACGTCCGGGGCGACCGCGCCGGTGGCCAGCGCCACCCCGTCGAACCAGTGCGGTCGCCACAGCTTCAGCGGCAGGACCGGCGCCAGGTGGGAGGGAAACGTCAGCGGCACGAACCGGACGTTACCGGGCCGGTCAGAAGTGTCGGAGCAGGTCGGGGAAGCCGGCCAGCCGCAGCACGCCCTCGTCGTCCGGGTCCACCTCGTCGTGCTCCAGCACCCAGGTGTTGTCGTTCGGGATGAACACCGCCCGCATCCCGGCCGCCCGGGCCGGGAGGATGTCGGACTTCGGGGAGTTGCCGACCATCCAGGCGACGCCCGGGTCGAAGCCGTGCTCGGCGGCCAGCCACCGGTAGGTGTCCGCATCCTTCTCCCGCACCACGTGCGCGGCGCGGAAGTGGTGCAGCAGCCCGCAGGCGTCGAGCTTGCGCTGCTGCTCCTCGCGGTCGCCCTTGGTCAGCAGCAGCAGGTCGTACCGGCCGGCGAGGGTGTCGAGGGTGTCGGCGACCCCGGGCATCAGCTCGACCTGGTGGGCGACGAGCGCGGCGGCCAGCGCGTCGATCTCCCGCCGCTCCCGCTCGGTGGCCGGGCGGGCGCGCAGCCGCTCCAGGCACTCCCCCAGGCTGCGCAGGAAGACCTTGCTGCCGTACCCGTGGACGACCGCGTTGGCCCGCTCGATGTCGTCCAGCACGGCCCGGATCTCGACCCGGTCCAGGGTCGGGTGGTCCAGCCACGCCAGGAAGTCGTCGATCACCCGCTCGAAGACGACGTTGTTCTCCCAGAGCGTGTCGTCGGCGTCGAAGACGAGCACCTTGGTGTCCGTACGCTGTGCCATCGGTCCCTCCCCAGGTCGGCCGGCCCGGCCACGCTACTGCGCCGGGGCGACGGCCACATCCCGGTTTCCGCGGAGCCGGCGACGGGTGCCGGGTCGGTCACCGGCGCAGGGTGAGGATGAGGTCGGCGACCAGCGCGGTCCACCCGGTCTGGTGCCACGCCCCCAGCCCGGCGCCGTTGTCGCCGTGGAAGTACTCCGGGAAGGAGATCAGGTCCCGCCAGTCCGGGTGGGTCTGGAAGAGCTGCGCGGCGCCGTAGATCGGGCGTCTCCCCCAGCCGTCCCGGGTGAAGAGCGAGATCAGCCGGACGGAGAGGTCGTCGGCGATCTCGTCGAGGCTGCACTTGCGGCCGGACCGGGTCGGGTACTCCACCTGGAGGTCGTCGCCGAAGAACGCGGCGTAGTCGCGCAGCGCGCTGATCAGCAGGAAGTTCGTCGGCATCCAGATCGGGCCGCGCCAGTTGGAGTTGCCGCCGAACAGGCCACTGGTCGACTCGGCCGGCTCGTACCCGACGCAGAACTCCTGCCCGCCGAGGGTCACCGCGAAGGGCTTGTCCAGGTGCGCCCGGCTGAGCGTCCGCAGGCCGTACTCGGAGAGGAACTCGTCGGTGTCCAGCATCCGGGCCAGCAGCCGGGTCACCTGCTCGGTGCCGACCATGGAGAGCAGCCGCTGCTGCCGGCCGTCCGAGCCGAGCCGGCGGGCGCCGATCACGTCGGCGTACTCGGGGCGGTGGGTGAGGAACCAGCGCAGCCGGGCGCCCAGCTCGGGCAGGCGTTGCAGGGTCTTCGCGGTGAGCCGGGTGGTGGCCGCCAGCGGCAGCAGCCCGACCACCGAGCGCACCTTCAGCGGCACCTGGCTGCCGTCGGCCAGCCGCAGCACGTCGTAGAAGAAGGCGTCCTCGTCGTCCCAGAGGCCCTGCTCGTACGCGGCGGCGGCGATGTACGCGAAGTGCTCGAAGAACTTGGTGGCGGTGTCCACGTACGCCCGGTCGTGCTCGGCCAGCACGATCGCCATGTCCAGCATGTTGAGCGCGTACATCGCCATCCAGCCGGTGCCGTCGGACTGCTCCAGCACCCCGGCCACCGGCAGGGCCGCCGAGCGGTCGAACGGGCCGACGTTGTCCAGCCCGAGGAAGCCGCCCTCGAAGACGTTGTTGCCGCCGGTGTCCTTGCGGTTGACCCACCAGGTGAAGTTGAGCAGCAGCTTGTGCATCACCCGAGCCAGGAACTCGTGGTCGGACGAGCCGTCGATCTCGAACACCTTCAGCGCGGCCCAGGCGTGCACCGGCGGATTCACGTCACCGAACGCCCACTCGTACGCCGGGATCTGGCCGTTGGGGTGCAGGTACCACTCGCGGAGCAGGAGCAGCAGCTGCTCCTTGGCGAAGCCCGGGTCGACCCGGGCGATGCTGACGCAGTGGAAGGCCAGGTCCCAGGCCGCGTACCAGGGGTACTCCCAGGGGTCGGGCATGGAGATCACGTCGAAGCTGTTCATGTGCCACCAGGCGCTGTTGCGCCCGTGCCGGCGCCCGGCCGGCGGCGGCGCCGAGCCCGGATCGCCCTCCAGCCACCGCTTGACGTCGAAGTGGTAGAACTGCTTGCCCCACATCAGGCCGGCGATCGCCTGCCGGGCCACCAGGGCCTCGTCGGCGCTGGCCGCGGCCGGGATGACGTCGGCGAAGAACCGGTTCGCCTCGGCCCGCCGGGCCCAGACCACGGCGTCGAAGCCGTCGCCGAGGTCCGCCGGGGGCGGGACCGTCCCGCCGGGCGGCGGCGCCGTCCGGGTCAACCGCAGCCTGATCTGCCGCCGGCCGCCCGCCGGCACGTCCAGCACGTAGTGCAGCGCGCCCTTGGTGCCCTCCCGGTCCGGGTTGACGGTGTCCGCGCCGGCCACCACGTGGTCGTTGATCCCGTCCTTCGGGTACGGCGAGCGCCCCGGCAGCCCCCAGAGCCGCTCGGCGTTGGTGTCGTTGTCGCAGAGCAGCGGGGTCGGCTCGCCGTCGCCCTCGAGCAGGAGCTGGCCCAGCACCCGGTGCTCGCCGACCAGCCGGGAGCCCTCGCCGACCAGCCGGGGCACCCGGTCGGTGCCGGGCAGCCCCCAGGCCCAGGTGTTGCGGAACCAGAGGGTGGGCAGCACGTGCAGGGTGGCGTCCCGGTCACTTCGGTTGGCCACGGTGACCACCATGCACAGGTCGGTGGGCGAGGCCTTGGCGTAGTCGACGGTGACCGCCCAGTACCGGTCGTCGTCGAAGATCCCGGTGTCCACCAGCTCGTACTCGGTGTCGTCCCGGCCACGCAGCGCGTTCACGGCGACCAGCTCGTCGTACGGGAAGGCGGCCTGCGGGTAGTGGTAGCGCCAGCGCATCCAGGAGTGGGTGGGGGTGGAGTCCTCGTACCACCAGTACTCCTTGACGTCCTCGCCGTGGTTGCCGCCGTCGCCGCCGAGGCCGAACATCCGCTCCTTGAGGATCGGGTCCTCGCCGTTCCAGAGCGCGAGGGCGAAGCAGAAGGTCTGCCTGTCGTCGCAGACGCCCGCCATGCCGTCCTCGTTCCACCGGTAGGCTCTGGACCGCGCGTGGTCGTGGGGGAAGTAGTCCCATGCCGTCCCGTGCTCGCTGTAGTCCTCCCGTACCGTCCCCCACGCCCGCTCGGACAGATAGGGACCCCATGCGCGCCAGTCCTGCTCCCCGGCATCTGCCTGGGCGAGCCGGAGCCGCTCGGCGTCGGGGGACGGTGCGTCGGAGGGCGATCTGTCGGTGAACACGTGCACATCTTCGACGCCGCCCGGGTACTTCACCACAGGGGTCATTGTCGTCGTGGCGTGTTACACCCCGCGGCCACAGGAGGAAAGTAGTTGATCGAGATCGGTTTCGGCCCCCAGGTCTGCGGCGAACTGGCCGCTGGGGCGACCCGCGAGTGGCTGCTCACCGACGGCCTCGGCGGGTACGCCATGGGCACCGTCAGCGGGTTGCGGACCCGCCGCTACCACGGACTGCTCGTGGTGGCCGGCGCGACGCCGGCGTCCCGGACGGTGGGCCTGGTCAGCCTGGACCCGGCGGTGACGCTGCCCTCGGGGGCCACCGTCCGGCTGGGCGCGCACGAGTGGTCCTCGGGCGTGGTGGACCCGCGCGGCTACGAGCTGCTGGAGCGCTTCGAGCTGGTCGACGGCCTGCCGCGCTGGCGGTGGCGGATCGGCGACGTGGTGATCGAGCGGGAGCTGGCCATGACGTACGGCCGCCCCGGCGTGGCGGTGGTGCACCGGCTGGTCGCCGGCGGCCCGGTCCGGTTGGCGCTGGCCGCGGCCACCACCTGGCGGGACGCCCACGGCGAGCGGCGCGCCGACGGGCCGACGCCCCGGCTGGAGCCGGTGGACGGCGGCACGGTGGTCGAGGGGGCGTTCCGGCTGGCCGGCCCGGACTGGACGCCCGCGGGGCAGTGGTGGCGTGGCGCGTACCACCGGGAGGAGGCCGCGCGCGGGCTGCACCCGGAGGAGGACCTCTGGTACGCCGGCCGGTTCGCCGGCAGGCTGGACCGCCCGGGCGACACGGTCGAGGTGCTGGCCTGGGCCGGTGACCTGGCCGATCCGCCG
Organism: Micromonospora lacuserhaii; assembly: GCF_036902735.1. Classification (NCBI taxonomy): domain Bacteria; kingdom Bacillati; phylum Actinomycetota; class Actinomycetes; order Micromonosporales; family Micromonosporaceae; genus Micromonospora; species Micromonospora lacuserhaii. The sequence continues at coordinate 27,315 of NZ_JBAKHO010000056.1, forward strand.
CCACCGGCGACGGAGGTGGTCGCGGCGGCCCGGCGCCGGCATCGGGCGGTGGTGGCCGCGGCGAAGCCGGCCGACCCGGTGCAGGCCACCCTGACGCTGGCCGCCGACGCGTTCGTGGTGCGCGCCCCGGCCGGCCCGGACGTGGTGGCCGGCTACCCGTGGTTCGGCGCCTGGTCGCGGGACACGATGACCTCGTACGAGGGGTTGTTCCTCTGCACCAACCGGGCCGACGAGGGGCGCGAGCTGCTCCGGTCGTACGCGGCGACGCTGTCGGAGGGGATGCTGGCGAACACCGCCGACACCGGCCGGGTGGAGTACAACACCGTCGACGCGACGCTGTGGTTCCTGCATGCGGTGAGCCGGCATGTGACGGTCACCGGCGACACCGACCTCGGCGACGAGCTGCTGCCAGCGCTGCACGGGGTGGTCGAGTCACACGTGGCCGGCACCCGGTACGGCATCGCGGTCGACCCGGTAGACGGGCTGATCACCCAGGGCGGCACCCCGGGCACCGCGCTGACCTGGATGGATGCCCGGGTGTACGGGGTGCCGGTGACCCCGCGTACCGGCAAGCCGGTGGAGGTCAACGCGCTCTGGGTGAACGGGCTGGCCGGGCTGGCCGAGCTGACCGAGCTGGCGGGACGGGACGCGGGCGAGCTGTGGCGGCTGCACGACCGGGCCCGGGACGCGTTCCGCAAGCGGTTCCCGGCGCCGACGGGCTGGCTGCACGACGTGGTGGACGCGCCGGCGCCGGCGTACCCGCTGGGCGGGGCGGCGCACCACGACGACGACCTGCTCCGGCCGAACCAGCTGCTGGCCTGGTCGCTGCCGTTCGCCCCGCTGGAGCCGGACCCGGCGGCGCTGCGCCGGGTGGCAGCCGGGCTGTTCACCCCGCTGGGCCCGCGCAGCCTCTCCCCGGACTCACCCGAGTTCACGCCCCGGCACCGGGGCGGGCCGGCGGAGCGGGACGGGGCGTACCACCAGGGGACCGTCTGGCCGTGGCTGGTGGGGCCGTTCGTCGAGGCGTACCGGAAGGCCGGGCTGCCCACCGATGACCTTTTGGTGGGGCTTGAGGGCCATTTGAAGGAGTTTGGCCTGGGGTCGGTCAGTGAGACGGCCGACGGCACCGCGCCGCACGCCGCCACCGGCTGCCCCTTCCAGGCCTGGTCGGTGGCCGAGCTGCTGCGGGTCCGACGGGTCGGATAGGCACGCGTTACACACCGGCAACGGCGGTGTCTCCGCTGGTTATCCGACCCCGGGCAGGATTGGCTCCGACCTCGGGCGACACGGAGGCACCCTTCACGGGTGTCGATCGGCGCGCGCCCGGGACCAACTCAAAGGGGGCCGCATGTCACCTGACGCCGACGTGATCGACATCCACCCCGCCCGGCACCAGCGGGTGCTCATCCTCTCCTGGGAATACCCACCCGTGCTGGTCGGCGGCCTCGGCCGGCACGTGCACGCCCTCTCGGTCGCCCTGGCCGCCGCCGGTCACGAGGTCACCGTCGTCACCCGGCACGCCGACGGCGCACCCCTGGAGGAGTACGCCGACGGGGTGCGGATCCTGCGGGCGCCGGAGGACCCGGTCACCTTCCCGCTGGCCACCGGCTCGCTGCTGGCCTGGACGATGGCGTTCAACCACACCCTGACCCGGACCGCCCTGCGCGCCGCCGAGTCCGGCGACTACGACGTCGTGCACGCCCACGACTGGCTGGTCGCGCACACCGCGGTGACCCTCGCCGAACACCTGGACCTGCCGCTGGTCACCACCATCCACGCCACCGAGGCGGGCCGGCACCAGGGCTGGCTGCCGGAGGAGATGAACCGCACCATCCACGGCGTCGAACACTGGATCAGCACCGCCTCGGCCCGGGTGATCGCCTGCTCCGGGTACATGCGGGACCAGGTCACCCGGCTCTTCGACGTGCCCGCGGCCCGGGTCGACGTGGTCGCCAACGGCGTCGACCACCGGGCCTGGCACGCCCGCCCCCGCGCGGTCGCGTCGGCCCGCGCCCGGTTCGCCGCGGACGGCCCGCTGATCGGGTACGCCGGCCGGCTGGTCTACGAGAAGGGTGTCCAGCACCTGGTGCACGCCGTGCCGCACCTGCGCGACCGGCACCCCGGGTTGCGCGTGGTGATCGCCGGCGACGGGCCGTACCGGGAGGAGCTGGTGGCCGAGGCGCGGCGGCTGCACCTCGGGGAGACCGTCCGCTTCGCCGGGTTCATGGACTCCGGCCAGCTCCCCGCGGTGCTCGCCGCCACCGACGCGACCGTGATCCCCAGCCTCTACGAGCCGTTCGGCATGATCGCCCTGGAGGCGGCGGCCGCCGGGGCGCCGCTGGCGGTGGCCCGCACCGGTGGGCTGGCCGAGATCGTCGAACCGGGCGTCACCGGGGTGACCTTCCCGCACAGCGAGCCGGAAGCCCTCGCCGGCGCGGTCGGCCAGCTCCTCGGCGACGAGGTCTTCGCCCGCCGGGTGGCCCGCCGGGCCCGCACCATGGTCGCCGAGCGGTACGGCTGGGCCACCATCGCCGCCCGGACCGCGGGCGTCTACGCCGCCGCCCGCCGGGACCACGGCAGCTTCCAGGGCCGCCGGGCCGCCGCCCAGCTCGCGGGTGGACGGTCCCGGATCACCATCCCCGAGGGGAACCTGCTGGCGATGGACGGGGCGGCCTGCTGACGCGCCGGCCCGATGACCGATAGGTCTCTCCCGATCCATTGGCTAAGTTGTACGTCGGCCAACGGTGAGGAGCATGGTGCAGCAGGTGACGATCGCCGGGCGTTACCGACTGCTCGAACTGGTCGGTCGGGGCGGGATGGGGCGGGTGTGGCGGGCCCGGGACGAGATGCTGCACCGCGAGGTGGCGGTCAAGGAGGTCGTCCCGCCGCACTGGCTCGCCGAGTCGGAACGCGACGAGCTGCGGCTGCGTACGCTGCGCGAGGCGCGGACGGCGGCCCAGCTCAACCACCCCAACGTGGTACGCCTCTACGACGTCATCCAGGTCGACGACCGGCCGTGGATCGTGATGGAGTACGTCGCCTCGCGGTCGCTGCAGACCGTCCTGGACACCACCGGTCCGCTCGACCCCGTGCGGGCGGCCGACATCGGGTTGGCACTGCTGGCCGCGCTGCGCGCCGCGCACACCGCCGGCGTGCTGCACCGCGACGTGAAGCCGCAGAACGTGCTCGTCGCCGAGGACGGCCGGGTCATGCTCACCGACTTCGGGCTGGCCGTCTTCGACGGCGGCGACGGGCTGATGACCCGCCCCGGGATGGTCCTCGGCTCCCCGCAGTTCGTCGCCCCAGAAAGGGCCGCCGAGGGGGTGTCCAGCGTGGAGGCCGACCTCTGGTCGCTCGGCGCCACCCTGCACGCGTCGGTGGAGGGACGGTCCCCGTACGCCCGCAGCACCGCCATGGCGACCCTCGCGGCGCTGGCCTCCTCGCCACCGGACCCGGCCCCGCACGCCGGCCCGCTGCGTCCTGTGCTGGAGGGGCTGCTGCACCGTGACCCCCGGCAGCGGGTCGGCCACGACGAGGCGAACCGGCTACTGGAGACGGTGACCCGCCCGGTGCCGACCTCGGAGCCACCGACGGTCGTGCTGCCGGTGGCCCGCACGGCGGTGATCGCCCCTCCCCCGCCCTGGCCCGGCACGGCGAAGTCCGGCGGCTCCGGTACGGCGGCCGGATCCGCCCCGGCGGGCTCGGCTGAGCCGTGGGCCGACGGGCCGGGTGGCGGTCCCGGGGACGTCCGGTCGGGCCGACCGGCGGCCGGCTCCGAGGCGGAGCGGGAACGCGACCGGCAGGGCGCGACCGGCTCCGGGGTGGACCGGGAACGCAGCCGCCAGGGGGCGAGCGGCGCCGGGTCCGGTTCGGACCGGGACGACGCCGGGCGGTACGGCCTGCTGGCCTGGCTCACCTCGGGCGGGCGGCGCTGGGCGCTGGCCGCCACGGCCCTGCTGGTGGCCGCCGTCGCCGGGGTGGGCACCGCGCTCGCCGTCACCCGCGACGACCGCAGAACCACGTTGGTCATCCCGGCGAGCGGGGAGCCGTGGGAGCACCCGGACCGGCACGATCCCGACGGGGACGGGCCGCCACCGCCGCCCGGTGACGGCGGCCCGGTGACCCCGCCGCCGTTCCCGTGCCTGCGGCGCGAGGCCACCGGCACGCCGGTCACCGTCCTGCCCACGACCACCGAGGACGGCTTCCACCCGCCGTCCGGCTGGACCTGGTACGCCGGCGACGGCTACCGGGTGGCCGTACCGGTCGGCTGGCTGCGCTCCCGCCAGGGGACGGTGGACTGCTTCCGCGACCCCGGCTCGCCGCTGACCCTCAGCGTCGAGGCGGCCACCCCGGGCACCGACCCGGTGGCCCGGCTGCGGACCGAGGAGCAGCGGCAGCTCACCGCCGGCACCCTGGTGGAGTACCAGAAGCTCCGGCTCGGACCGGCCGGTGACGGCGGGGCCGCGTGGGAGTCCCGCTGGACCACCCCGTTCCGGGAACGGCAGCACGCGCTGCGGCTGCTGCCCGGCGGGGAGCGCGCCGGCTGGCTGATCGGTTGGAGCACCGCCGACCAGCAGTGGGACGCCGCCCAGGAACGGCTCACCGTAGTCCGGGACAGCCTGCGCGGCCGGGGGGCCGAGCAGGTCTCCCCCACCTGAGGCGGAGCCACCGCCGCACCATCCGTGCTGCGGATGAGAAAGCCGGCCGCCGTGGATATCGTGTACCCGGGGTAGCCGAGGGGGAACGACGTGCAGCAACTGCTGGTCGCCGGGCGGTACCGGCTGCTCGATCTGGTCGGCAGCGGCGGGATGGGCCGGGTCTGGCTGGCCCGCGACGAGATGCTGCACCGCGACGTCGCGGTGAAGGAGGTCGTCCCGCCGAACTGGCTGGCCGAGTCCGAGCGCGAGGAACTGCGGCTGCGGACCCTGCGCGAGGCGCGGACGGCGGCCCGGCTCAACCACCCCAACGTGGTGCGCATCTACGACGTGGTGCACGACCGGGACAGCCCGTGGATCGTGATGGAGTACGTGCCGTCCCGCTCGGTACAGCAGATCCTCGGCACCGACGGGCCACTGGAGCCCGGCCGGGTCGCCGAGATCGGGCTCGCGGTGCTGGCCGCGCTGCGCGCCGCGCACGCCGCCGGGGTGCTGCACCGCGACGTCAAGCCGCACAACGTGCTGGTCGCCGACGACGGGCGGGTGGTGCTGACCGACTTCGGGCTGGCCACCTTCGACGGCGGCGACGGGTTGATGACCGGGCCGGGCCTGGTGCTCGGCTCGCCGCAGTTCGTCGCCCCGGAGCGGGCCCGGGAGGGCGTGTCGAACCCGCGCACCGACCTGTGGTCGCTCGGCGCCACGCTGCACGCCGCCGTGGAGGGGCAGTCCCCGTACGCCCGGGCCAGCGCGATGGCGACGCTGAGCGCGCTGGCCACCGAGCCGCCCGACCCGGCGCTCCGGGCGGGGCCGCTGCGGCCGGTGCTCGACGGCCTGCTCCAGCGCGACCCCGCGCGGCGGCTGACGGCCGCCCAGGTGGAGCCGCTGCTGCGGGCGGCGCTCCCCGACCCCGCCGCGCTGCCGGTGGCGGGGCGAGGGCCGCGCCACCTCGTCCCGGCTCTCGACGCCGCGCCACCGCCCGGCCGGTCGGCCGATCCGGCCCCGGCCACCGGCCCCGCACCGCACGGCCGGCGTCGCATGCTGGTCGCGGCCGGCGCCGCCGCCGTCACGCTGCTCGCGTCGGCCGGGGTGGCGCTGGCCCTGCGGGACACCGGCGGGGGCGGCACGCCGTCCGCGCCGGGCTCCGGCGGCGGTAAGTCGGAG
>NZ_JBAKHO010000057.1:0-33058 GCF_036902735.1 Micromonospora lacuserhaii
GCTGCTGGCCGCGGTGGCCGCGGGTCGGCTGCCGGCGGCGGTCGCACCGGTCGCGCCCCGGGCCGGCGCGCCGGAGGCACTCACCACCCGGCTCTCCGCGTCGGGGCGCCGGTCCCTGTCGCCGGCGCGGACGCCGGTCTTCGGCCCGGCGCGGGGGCGGCGTCGGGGGGTTCGGCAGGGGCTGCTGATGGCGGCCGTGCCGGCGACCGCGCTGACCGCCGTGCTCGCCGCCCAGCTGCCCGGGCTGACCTCCACCAACGACGCCGCCGAGGGGGCGGGCGGCCAGCCCGGCTCGCCGGCGCCCGGCTGCACCGCCCGGTACGACGCGTACCGCTCCCCCGACGGCTCCTTCACCGCCGAGCTCACCGTGACCGAGGCCGGTGCGCGGACGCCCGGACGGTGGCTCGTCTCGTTCGCGGTTCCCGCCGGGCAGCGGCTGGTCGCCAGCAGCGGGGCGGTGCGCCTGGAGCAGCGGGCGGACAGCGTCACCATCGACGTGGCCCGCACGGGGTCCGACGGCACGGCCACGATCGGCCTGCGCGGCCGCTACGGCACCGGCGAGGGCGAGCCCACGGACTTCGCGCTCAACGGCACACCCTGCGGCCGCGCGTCGACGTCGATCGTCTCCACCACCACGACCACGGGCGCCAAGCCGGCCGGCGACGGGGCCCCGGAGGCCGGTCCGGGCGAGCCGGCGTCGGGAGACGGCACGCCGCGCGGCCGGCGCAGGGACGCCAGCACCGGGCAGCGACCGTCCGGGGGCAGCGACGCCGGTGCCACGCCGACTGCGGATCCGTCGCCGTCGTCACGCGGCAGCTCGGCCCCGTTGCCGCCCGCGCGGACGCCGGACGCGCCCACGCCGACCCCGACCGAGGCGCCGACCCAGACCCCCGGCCCCGTCGAGACGACCGCGCCCCCTGGCGATCCGACGCCGACCGAGTCGGCCGGTGGCGTGCCGGGAACGGAGCCGACGCAGACGTCCTGAGTGCCGGAGGCCCGTTTACCTGCACCCATGCAATCATTTCCGGATGGACCTGCATGGAGCGGCCGGGGCGGCGGACGACGAGCTGGTGGACAGCCTCGCGGCGCTCAGCCGGGCGGTCGTCGGGATCACCGCCCGCACTCTCGCCGCGATGGACGTCGAGGTGACGCTGTCGCAGTTCCGGACCCTGGTCATTCTCGCCTCCCGCGCGCCGCTGCGCACGGTCGACCTGGCCGGCGCCCTGCACGTGCACCCGTCCACGGCCACCCGCACCTGCGACCGGCTGGTACGCCGCGGCCTGGTCGCCCGCCACCATCGGCCCGTCGACCGGCGGGTCGCCTGGCTCACCCTGACCGACGCCGGCCGGACCCTGGTCGGCGACGTCATGCGGTACCGGACCGACGAGCTGCGCCGACTGCTGCGAGCCGCCGATGCCGGCCGCCCGCGAACCACCATCGAGCTGATCGACGCGATCGTGGTGGCCGCCGGGGAGCTGCCCGAACGGGAGTGGTGGCGCCGCTGGGAGCGGAACAGGGCGGACGAACACCGATACCCGCCCGCAACCGCGGCGAACCCCCCGCGGCAGGGTGACGAATCCCTCTACCCGGCCGAACGGGGCCGGCAGGTAGCGTAGCTCCGCACAAGGTACCTGCATCCATGCAGGTAATGGTGGCGGTCGGGCCGGATCCCAGGGTCGGAAGGGCGGTGGAGGGCCTCGTGTTCCACATCCGGTCCTCGGGCGAGGGCCTGGCGCCCCGGACGCTGCACGTCTCCGGCGAGTTGGACATGTTCTTCTCGGGCCACCTGCTCGAGCTGGTCGAGGCGACCCTCGCGGCGACCACCTCGCAATGGGTGATCGTCGACCTGCGCAACACCACCCTGATCGACTCGAGCGCGGTGAAGGAGTTGGTCGACGTGCACCGGTTGGCCACTCGGCGAGGGCGCGTGCTGATCCTGCGCAACGCCCGGGGGATCGTCGCCGAGGTCCTCCGGATCACCGGGGTGGCGGCGACACTGGGTCGCCCGGGCAACCCGTCGGCCGGCACGATCTACGGCTCGTCGAAGGGCGGATGACGCCTGGTGGCACCCCGGTACTGGACGATCCTTCGCGACTTCCCCGGCGGGAGCACGCGGATCACGATGACGGGCGGGTTCTCCGCCGAGGCCGAGCCGCACCTCGCGACGCTGCTCGCCGGCGCCAGCCTCGACGCCCCGCTGACCCTGGTGGTCGACCTCGACGCCATGACCACGACGGAGGCCGCCCCCGTCGCCGCGTTCCTCACCCGGTGGGCGGCCGACCGGGACGAGGGGCCGGAGCTGATGGTCGCGGCGAACCCGCTCACCCCCACCGGTCGGCTACTACGGGCCACCCTCAGTCGGCACGCGATCCTCGGTGTCGTCGACGACCTGGCCGGGCGGGAGTCGGCCGACCCACGTCGGGCCCACCTCTGCCTGCCCGCCGACCCCCGGTCACCCGCCGCCGCCCGCCGCCTGGTCGCCGCGCACTGTGCCGCCCGCGGCCTCGACGCGCTGGTCGACCGGGCCATGGTCGTCGCCTCGGAGCTGATCAGCAACGCCGTGCAGCACGCCGGCACCGACGTCGACATCGCCACCGTGGCCGTCGCGGGTGCGCTGCGGATCAGCGTCCGGGACCGGGACGCCGGGTCGCCGCGCCCGGCCGTTGCGACCGAGCCGGGCCCGGTCATCGAGGGCGGGCGCGGTCTGCCGATCGTCGCGGCGCTCGCCGCCGACTGGGGCTTCTTCCCCTTCGGCGACGGCAAGACCGTCTGGGCCACGGTCGACGGCGGCTGAAGACCGTCGACGCCCGTCGGCGACTGCTCGCCACCGCCGGCCCACCAGGCCTCCGGACGGGTCCTGGCGTCGGTCGCGTCGCCGGTCGACGCGCAGATTCGCCCGAACGCGCGCCAGCGATCGGGGTCCGCCGCGTCCCCCGCCGGCCCCACCCGATCGGCCACGGCGACGACGGGCGCGTCGTACCGTGCGAGGGAGGACCGCCCACCGCCCTCAGGGGGTACGCCGCATGAAGCCCATCGTCCTGGTCCACGGGTTCTGGGTGACGCCCCGGAGCTGGGAGAACTGGGTGAGCCACTACGAGAGCCGGGGGCACCGCGTGGTGGCGCCCGCGTATCCGGGCTTCGAGGCCGAGGTGGAGGCGCTCAACGCCGACCCGACGCCGATCCTCGAACTGACCGTGCCGAGGATCGTCGCACACCTCGAGGAGGTGGTCCGGGCGCTGCCCGAGCCGCCGATCATCATCGGTCACTCGGCCGGCGGCGCGTTCACCCAGCTCCTGCTCGACCGCGGCCTCGGCGCGGCCGGCGTGGCGATGAACTCCGCCCCGACCGAGGGCGTGCGGGTGACGCCGCTGTCCCAGCTGAAGTCGACGTTCCCGGTGCTCAGGGATCCGGCCAACCGGCACCGCGCGGTCCCACTCACCTTCGAGCAGTGGAAGTACGCCTTCACCAACACCTTCCCCGACTCCGACGCGCGGGCGACCTACGACCGGTACGCCGTCCCGGCCAACGGCGGCATCCTCTGGGGCGGCGTGCTGGCCAACTTCCAGCCCGGCCACCAGGACACCTGGGTCGACTACGGCAACGACGACCGGGCGCCGCTGCTGTTCGTCTCCGGTTCGGAGGACCACCTCATGCCGCCGGCGGTGCAGGAGTCCAACGCGCGGCACTACACCTCGGACACCGTCACCGAACACCGGGAATACCGGGGCTACGCCCACCTGCTGCCCGCCCAGCCCGGTTGGCAGCAGATCGCCGACGAGGTGCTGGACTGGGCGCTCGTCCATGCCCGGTGAGATCCGGCTGGCGGCCCCGCACACTTCGGGCCACACGGTCAGTCGTTCGGCCCCGAGGTGGGCAGGCGGCCGTCAGGGCAGCGGAAGGTCGACCCGCCGCCCCTGGCCGAGCTCGTCTGCTTCGTCGTGAGTGACCATGGCGAAGGCCCCGGCGGGAACACGGTCGAGCTTCGCTGCCCGGGACGCGACGGCGAGCAGGCTGTCTTCGTCCGCCCCGGTGACGAAGAAGACGTAGACCTCTCCGCACTCCTCGCCGTCGTCGTACACCTCCGCCTCGCCTCGGTCCTCCACGTCGACCAGGAACGCCTCGACGTCCTCGATCCAGGGAAACGGGTAGGCGTTGCTCGCAAGCCCCGGCGTCGCCCGCAGCGGGACGTGGATCTCCACGACAGCCTCGGTCACCAAGCCATGATCGCCTGAGGCGACCAATTCCGCAGACTGACGGTGACCCGGTCCTCGTTCCGCCGGCCTGTCGATGGTGTTGATGGAACTATGCAAGACGTGGGAACTGCGAAAACGGCTATGCCTGCCATCTCGCCGCTTGCTGGCGAGCCGATCAAGCGTGTCGATGCCGAGCGGCTCGCGGGGGTGCTGAAGGCATTCGCCGACCCGGCCCGGCTGCGACTGCTCAGTCTGATCCAGTCGGCTCCGGAGGGCGAGGCGTCGGTGAGTGACCTCACCGCGCCGCTTGGTCTCTCCCAGCCGACCGTGAGTCATCACCTCCGGATCCTCACCGAGGCCGGCCTGCTCGAGCGCGAGAAGCGCGGCGTCTGGGCGTACTACCGCCTGGTGCCGTCCGCGATCGCGGCGATCGCCGACCTGTTGACACCGCCCCGCAAGCGGCCGACGAAGAAGGCCCGCTGAGCGACACTGTCGAAGGCCGGCGCCGCAGCCGGGGTCAGTGGCGGGACGACGATCCAACCGGTTCCGGGGCTGCCGGCCCGCTCTGCGGTTCCGGCTTCCTCCGGCCGCGCAGCACGGTCACCGCCACAGCGATCGCGGCGGCAGCACCGACCCCGGTCCAGAGCAGCGGGTTGGTCCGCAGTTCCACGGGCAGCTGCTGGCCGAGGACGAAGACGCCCATCACCACGACGAACCAGCCGAACGACTTGCGCAGGATGTCGGCCGGGATCCGCCCGGCGAGCCGCCCGCCGGCGAAGCTGCCGATGATGGCGGCTGCGGTCACCGCCGCCGCGAGGCCCCAGTTGATGCTCACGCTGGACAGGTAGCCGGCCAGGCCGGCGAAGGACTTCATCGCGATGACCACCAGCGAGGTGCCGACCGCGACCGGCATCGGCAGGCCACCGAGCAGGGCCAGCGCGGGCACCACCAGGAAGCCGCCGCCGGCGCCGACCAGTCCGGTCACCAGTCCGACCACCACACCGTCGATGATCACCCGCAGCACCGGCAGTTCGTGCGGCACCGGCTTGCCCTCGGCGGAGCGCCGGCCGCGGATCATCGCCACCGCGGTGGCCAGCATCATCACGGCGAACCCGGTGAGCAGGTAACCGGCCGGGATGAACTCGGCCAGCCGGCCGCCGGCGTATGCGCCGGTCATGCCGGCGAAGCCGAAGATCAGGCCGGTGCGCCAGCGCACCCGGTGGGCCCGGGCGTGCGGAATGACGCCCACCGCGCTGGTGGCGCCGACGACGAGCAGCGAGGTCGCGATGGCCTCTTTCGCGGGCAGGTCGGCGACGTAGACCAGCAGCGGTACGGCGAGGATCGACCCGCCGCCGCCGAGCAGCCCGAGGCTGACCCCGATCAGCACGGCCAGTCCGATGGTCAGTGCCAGGGTCGCGGTCATGCCCGCCCCCCGGTGCTCTCGCGCAGCTGGCCGACGATGGTGTCCAGGTCGCAGCTGGCGCCCCGGTTGTAGGGCAGCTTGCCGAGCATCATCCCCATGGCGCAGGTGTTGGTGACGGCGGCGAAGGTGAGGCCGGCGCCGATGAATCCGGCCACCCACTTCAGCTGCGGCACGAACACCGAGGCGAGGATGCTGACCAGCACGATCGAGCCGGCGACGAGGCGGACCTGACGCTCCAGGTCCCAACGGGGGGCGCCCTGCTTGATCGGCGCGTTGGCCGCCTGCCAGGCCATGATGCCGCCGTCGAGGACCTTCAGGTTAGGCAGGCCGACCCCGGCCAGGGTCTGTCCGGCCTGGGTGGCGCGGGCGCCGGAGCGACAGACCAGCACGACGTCCTCGTCCAGGTGGTTGCGCAGCTCCTCGCGGTGCTCCTTGAGCAGGTCGAGCGGCACGTTGTAGGAGCCGGGAATGTGCGACGTCTCGAACTCCGCCGGGGTACGCACATCCAGCAGGCGCGGCGCGCGGCCGGAGTCGATCAGCTCCCGCAGGCCGGTGGCATCGAGGGTGGCGGGGCGGCTGGTCTCGGAAGTACTCATGTCTCCTCTTTCGCGGACGAAGTGCTACAGGTAAGGGCAGGGGGATACCGGCCGGCGCCGGACGGCGCCGGCCGGGGTCGTGCTGTTCGGGTCAGGCGTCGGTGACCATCTCCAGGCCGGCGTGCTCGGCCTGGTCGAACTTGTCGTCGATGACGACCACCTCGCGGCCGGCGTTCGCCAGCAGGGAGGCTGCCGCGGTGGCCCGGTAGCCGGAGCCGCAGTGCACCCAGACGGCGCCGGCCGGTACGTCGGCCAGCCGCCCGGGCAGGTCGGGCAGCGGAATGTGCACGGCGCCGTCGATGTGGCTGGTCCGCCACTCGTTGGTCATCCGCACGTCGAGGACCACCTCCGCGGCGGGCAGGCCGGCGGGGACCTGGCCGGCGCGGGCCGCCGCGAGGGCCGGGAAGTCGGACATCCGCAGCTCCCGCAGCTGGCCGGGCTCGGCCGCCCATTGCTCGGCCTCGCCGGTGGCCTGGGCGGCCGGGCGGTCGATGCCGATGCGGACCAGCTCGCGTTGGGCGTCGGCGACCTGCTCCGGGGTCTCGGCGAGCAGGGTGATCGGCACCCCCCAGTCGATCAGCCAGCCGAGCCAGGTGGACATCGGGCCGTCCAGGCCGAGGCTGACCGTGCCGGCGAGGTGCGAGGCGGCGTACGCCTTGCGGTGCCGCAGGTCCACCACCCACTGCCCGTCGGCCATCCGCTGGCGCAGTTCGGCGGCGTCGGCGCGGGTCACCGGGGTGAGGTCCACCGGGGCCGGACCGGCGAAGTTCGCCACGCCCATGTGGGCGTAGTACGCGGGGTAGGCGTCGAGACCGGCGAGGGTCTCGGTGACGAAGTCGTCCGCGGCCAGCCGAAGGACCTGGTTCTTCTCCTTCTCCCGGCCGATGGTCGACTCCGGGGCGTCGGCCTGGCTGGCCGAGCAGAAGCTGCCGAACCCGTGCGTCGGCCACACCTGCGCCCCGTCGGGCAGCAGATCCGCCAGCCGCTTCGCCGAGGCGTGCTGCTGGTGGGCCAGTTCGTGGGCGTGCTGCTTGCCGAGCAGGTCGGTCCGGCCCGTGGTGCCGAACAGCAGCGACCCGCCGGTGAAGACACCGACCGGCTGCCACCCGCCGTCGGTGGCCTGATCCAGGACGTACGACAGGTGGTGGAAGGTGTGACCCGGCGTGGCGATCACCCGCAGCCGCAGCGAGTCGGAGACGCCCACCTGGTCGCCGTCGGAGACCGGCGTCCGCGCGAAGCCGACCTCGTCGGCCGCGGCCACCAGGTAGTGGGCGCCGGTGATCCGGGCGAGCTCCAGCCCGCCGGAGACGTAGTCGTTGTGGATGTGCGTCTCCACCACGTGGGTGATGCGCACGCCCTTCTCCCCCGCGAGGTACATGACCCGGTCGATGTCGCGCTGGGGGTCGATCACGATCGCCACCCGCCCGTCCGAGGCGAGGTAGCTGCGATCGCCGAGCGAGGACGTCGCGATGACGGAAACCTCGACTGCCATGTGACCTGCTCCTTCCGACGTCTTCTAAAGTCTGCATACCCGGGGGGGTATATGGGAGACACACTGCCGCCCCGCTCTTCAGCTGCGCACGGTTACCCGCCCACGCCGCGGCTACGCGGCATGGGCGGCGCCGTTGCGTCTCAGGCGAGGGCCAGGAAGAGCTTCTCCAGCTCCTCCTCGGTCATCTCCGGCGACTCGCCACGTTCGCGGGCGGCCTCACAGTGCCGCATGCCCGATGCAATGATCTTGTAGCCCGCCCGGTCGATCGCCTTCGACACGGCGGCGAGCTGGGTCAGCGCCTCGCGGCAGTCCTGACCGCTCTCCATCATCTCGATGACCGCGTTGAGCTGCCCACGGGCCCGCTTGAGCCGGGTCAGCGCATCCGACGTCATCTCCGGTCGAAGCTTCATGACCACCTCCTGCATCAACCATACCCCAGGGGGTACCAGCTCGTCAGTGGGATACCCCCACGGGTATCGTCAACCCTGAAGGTCGACGGCGCATTCCCCACATTCCGTACCATCTCAGCTGAAGGAGAGCAGAGCATGAGCTACGCGATGACCATCCGACTGCCCGCCGGGTTCACCCCGACCGTCGAGCGGGTCCGGGTGGCACTGAAGGACCAGGGCTTCGGCGTGCTGACCGAGATCGACATGCGGGCCACGCTGCGTGAGAAGCTCGGGGTCGAGCTCGAGGAGTACGTCATCCTCGGCGCCTGCAACCCGCCGCTGGCCCACCGGGCCGTGGAGGCCGACCGGAACATCGGCCTGCTCCTGCCGTGCAACGTCGTGGTGCGCGCCGACGGGCCGGACGCCACGCTGGTACAGGCGCTCGATCCGCAGGTGATGGTGCAGCTGAGTGACGCCCCCGACCTGCGGGGGGTGGCCGACGAGGCGACCCGGCGGCTGCGGGCGGCGCTGGACGCCCTCACCGGATGAGAAACGGCTGGGGTACGGGCGATCACCCGTACCCCAGCCGTGGTCGTTCAGGGTGCCACCGGCTGGCCGGCTCGCCGGAGATCTTGGCCCGCACCTCGTCCACGTCGAGGTAACGGACCGCCTGGATCACCTGCTCCAGAGCCGCGGCCGGCAGCGCACCCGGCTGGGCGAAGGCCAGCACGCCGTCCCGGAAGGCCATCAGCGTCGGGATGGACCGGATCCGGGCTGCGGCGCCAACACACCCCCGGGGGTACGTCTTCCCGCGATCACGACACCCTGCCCCGGACCGGAGGGTGGGAATGCCGGGCCGATCCCGGCGCGCTATGGTCGACAGGCATACCCCCGGGGGTATGTTGATTTGGAGGATGAGATGCGAGAGGTGAACCTGGCGGCCTTCGCCGCCGCGCACGCCGAGGGTGCCGCGGTGGTGGACGTCCGCGAGCCGTTCGAGTACGTCGAGGGCCACGTGCCCGGGGCCCGTTCGGTGCCGCTGGCACAACTGCCCACGGCGGTCGGGGACCTCCCCCGCAACCGCCCGGTCTACGTCATCTGCGCCAGCGGCAACCGCAGCCTGGGCGCGGCGCAGTTCCTGGCCCGCGCCGGCATCGACGCCCGGTCGGTCACCGGCGGCACCGGCGAGTGGCTCCGCACCGGCCGCGCCGTCGCGACGGGAGCGGACGCGTGAACCTCAGCACGAAACTGAAGAAGCTCTTCGGGAAGCCGTACGCCTCGGTGCGGCCGGAGGAGGCGGCGGCGCTGGTCGCCGACGGTGCGCTGCTGCTGGACGTACGGGAACCGGACGAATGGCGCGCGGGGCACGCACCCCGGGCGCGACACATCCCGCTCGGGCAACTGGCGGACCGGATCGGCGAACTGCCGGCGGACCGGCCGGTGATCACCGTGTGCCGGTCCGGAGCGCGTTCCCGGCAGGCCGCCGCGCTGCTCGCCCGCGACCACCGCCAGGTACACGACCTGGCCGGGGGCATGCGCGCCTGGGTGCAGGCCGGCCTGGCGCTCCAGGCCAAGGGCGGCCGGCCGGGCCGACTGGCCTGAGTCAGCCCGCCCGGGCCGGGCACCACCCCGCACAGCCGGGGCCCTTGGGCCCAAGGCATACCCCCGGGGGTATGCGCTATCGTGATTGCATCGCTGGTCATCGCTGCGAAGGAGTTCGGCACATGTTGTTCACCCAGTACTACCTGGACTGCCTGTCCCAGGCGTCGTACCTGATCGCCGACGAGAGCAGCGGCCGCGCCGTGCTGGTCGACCCGCGCCGCGACATCGGCGAGTACCTGACCGACGCGCGGGCGCACGGGCTGACCATCGAAGGCGTCATCAACACGCACTTCCACGCCGACTTCCTCGCCGGCCACCTCGAGGTCGCCGACGCGACCGGCGCGTGGATCGGCTACGGACACCGCGCCGAGACCGAATATCCGATCCGCAAGCTCCACGACGGTGAGCGGATCAGCCTCGGCGACGTGACGCTGGAGATCATGGAAACCCCCGGCCACACCCCGGAGTCGGTCAGCGTGCTGGTGTACGAGCACGCCGACGACCCGGTGCCGTACGGGGTGATGACCGGCGACGCCCTGTTCATCGGCGACGTCGGCCGGCCCGACCTGCTCGCCTCCTTCGGCGTCACCGCCGACGAACTGGGCGCGATGCTCTACGACAGCGTGCAACGCAAGCTGATGGGGCTCCCCGACGAGGTGCGGGTGTTCCCCGCCCACGGCGCCGGCTCGGCCTGCGGCAAGAACCTGTCCACCGAGCGGCAGTCCACCATCGGCGAGCAGCGCCGCACCAACTACGCCTGCGCCCCGATGAGCCAGGAGAAGTTCCTCGCCCTGGTCACCGGCGGCCAGCCTTCGGCGCCGGGCTACTTCGCCTTCGACGCCGTGCTCAACCGCAAGGCGCGCCAACTGTTCGACTCCACCGCGGCGGCTCGTCCGCTCACCACCGGCGAGTTCGCCCAGGCCCGCGCCGAGGGCGCGGTCGTGCTCGACGTCCGCGACCCGCAGGACTTCGCCGCCGGACACCTGTCCGGGGCGATCAACATCCCGGCCGACGGCCGGTTCGCCGAGACCGCCGGCAGCGTTGTCGCGCCGGACCGCAAGGTGCTGGTCGTGGCGCCGCAGGACCGGGCGGAGGAGATCGTCGTACGGCTCGCCCGGATCGGCTTCGACCAGGTGGTCGGTTACCTCCGCGACGCGGAGACGGCGCTGGTCGAGCTGGCGTCCGAGATGACCCCGGGCAGCCGGCTCACCGCGACCGAACTGCGCGACGCGCTCGACCGCACCGAGCCGCCGGTGGTCCTCGACGTGCGCAACGCCGGCGAACGCGAGCAGGGCGCCGTCGCCGGGTCACTGCACATCCCGCTCGCCGAGCTGACCCGCCGTCTCGACGAGGTCCCGGCGGACCGGCCGGTCGTGGTGCACTGCGCCGGCGGGTACCGCTCCTCCGTCGCGGCCAGCCTGCTGCGCAACGTCGGCCGGCCGGACGTCTCCGACCTGCTCGGCGGCTACGGTGCCTGGCAGACGATGCTCGACCCCGCCGCACACTGACGCCGGCGGCGGACATCGCAGCGGCAGGTGACCGCGATCCGCGGTCACCTGCCAGACACTGAGGAAGGTGTATGAGCACCTCGGCGCTACGGCTGGGCCTGCGGGCCAACGCCGCCCAGTTCACGCTGCTCGTCGCGGTCAACGCCCTGGTCGGCGGGCTGCTCGGCTCGGAACGCACCGTCCTGCCGCTGCTCGCCGAGCAGGAATTCCACCTCGCCGCCTACACCGCGGCGCTGACGTACATCCTCGCGTTCGGCGCCACCAAGGCCGTCACCAACTTCTTCGCCGGCACCCTGTCCGACCGGTACGGCCGCAAGCCGGTCCTGATCGCGGGCTGGCTCGCCGGCATCCCCGTACCTCTGATGATCATCTGGGCACCGTCCTGGGGCTGGATCGTCGCCGCGAACGTCCTGCTCGGCGTCAGCCAGGGACTGGCCTGGTCCACCACCGTCATCATGAAGATCGACCTCGCCGGCCCCGCCCGGCGGGGACTGGCCATGGGCCTCAACGAGGCCGCCGGCTACCTCGCCGTGGCCACCACCGCCCTGGTCACCGGCTGGCTCGCCGCCGAGCACGGCCTGCGCCCCGCCCCGTTCCTGCTGGCCCTGGCCTATGCCGGTCTCGGGCTCGGCCTGTCCGTGGCCTTCGTACGCGAAACCCGTGGCCACGCCCACCTGGAGGCCACCACCCACATCGCCGGTAAGGCCGAGCATCACCACGGGCTCTCCACCGGCCGGGTGGCCGCGCTGGCCTCCTGGCGGGAACCGGCGCTCTCCTCGGCCAGCCAGGCCGGCATGGTCAACAACCTCAACGACGGCCTGGCCTGGGGCCTGTTCCCGCTGCTGTTCGCCACCGCCGGGCTGTCCCTGACCCGGATCGGCATCCTCGCCGCCCTCTACCCCGCCGTGTGGGGGCTCGGGCAGCTCATCACCGGGCAGGCATCCGACCGCTACGGCCGTAAACCGTTCATCGTCGCCGGGATGCTCGCCCAAGCCGTCGCCCTGGCCTGGATCGCCCTCGCCGACGGCTTCGCCGGCTGGGCCGCCGCCGCGGTGCTGCTCGGCGCCGGCACCGCCGCCGTCTACCCCACGCTGCTCGCCGCCGTCGGCGACGTCGCCCACCCCACCTGGCGGGCCCGCGCCATCGGCGTCTACCGGCTGTGGCGCGACGGCGGCTTCGCCGTCGGCGCGCTGCTCGCCGGAGCCGTCGCCGACCTCGCCGGCATCCGCGCCGCCATCTGGGTCGTCGCGGCCCTCACCGCCGCCTCCGGCCTCCTGGCCTGGGTCCGCATGTACGAGACTCACCCGCGGGCAGCCCGGCGCTGATCGCACCGCCCGGCACCTCACCCACCAATGGGGCCGAGCCTTTTCGGCGCGGAGCGCCACGGGTCGGGAAGCCGGCAGCGCTCAACTGAGCCCGGACGCCGGCCCGGGGCCGTGCTGGACGGCTTGTCGGGTCGCTGGGCCTATGCTCTGGCGCGTGAACGAGAAGCGGTGGAGCGGCGTGGACCTGGGCAACGTGCTGCGCGCCGCCGAGGACGCCGCCCCGGTCGACGCGGTGGAGGCGGTGACCCGAGGCATCGGCGTCAACCTCGGGGCGCGATGGGTGTCGTTCCTCGTCGCGGACATGAGCGGCCGGGCTCTCGTTCGGCTGGCCCACGACGTTCCATTCGGGGACCGGCCCGGCAGACGCCGGCAGGACGAGGACGTCGCCACCGTGCTGCCTTTCGACGGCGGGCCACAGGAACAGGCGCTGCGCTCCCAGCGCGTGCAGGTCCGTTCGAGCGGAGATGATCACGTCGTGATGGCGCCCGTCACGCAACGGGGCGAGGCGATCGGACTGTTGGAGATCTCCTTGCCGGTCGAGCCGGACGACGCCGCCCTGGCCGAGATCTCCCGGGCCGCGCACGCGCTGGCGTTCGTGGTGATCGCCGCCCGCCGGCACACCGACCTGTTCGAGTGGGGTCAGCGGACCACTCCGTTCAGCCTGGCCGCGGAGATCCAGCGCCGGCTCCTGCCCTCCTCGTTCACCTGCGAGGCCGGCTCGTTCACCCTCTCGGCGTGGCTGGAGCCGGCGGCCAGCATCGGCGGAGACACCTTCGACTACAGCCTCGCGCGCAACCTGCTGCATCTGAGCATCACCGACGCCGTGGGGCACGGCGTGCACAGCGCACTGACCGCGACGCTCTGCGTCGGAAGCTTGCGGCACACCCGCCGCCGGGGTCACACGTTGCTGGACCAGGCCCGCGCCGCGAACTCGGCGCTGATCGAGAACCCGCCGGGCGGGTTCACCTTCGCCACCGGACTTCTCGGCCGGCTCGATCTGCGCACCGGTGTGCTGGCCATGGTCAACGCCGGCCACCCCACCCCGCTCCTGGTGCGCGACGGAACCGTCCAGCCCGTCGCGCTGCCGGCCGATCCGCCGTTCGGCGTACGGCGTCAGGGCACCTTCCGCACGACCGACGTCCCGCTGCGCCCCGGCGATCGGCTCATCCTGGTCACCGACGGCATGCTGGAACGCGGTGCCGCCCGCCTCGACCTGCCTGCACGGCTGCCGGGCCTCGCCGATCTGCACCCCAGGGAGACCGTCCGCGTACTCGGCGATGCCATCCTCGACGTCGCCGGCCCCACCCTGCCCGACGATGCCTGCATGCTCGTCCTCGACTGGCACGGCGACCACGGCGACAAACGCTCCACCACGGCCGGCGCCGATCCCCACCGAGCGAGCGCCCTTCCGTACGGCTGAGAACAGTCCCATCTGCGGGGCTCTTACCGCGCGCTGCTCGCATGGCGTCTCCTCTTGGCGCTGAGGGATCTTGAGGCCGCCGGCCGGTCGGTAACGTCCTGGGCAACCGCGCGGATGCGCGGCACCCATCTCCGACCAAGGGGAGTCGCCGTGTCGATGAAGCCTGCCGCCGACGAAGCCCCGGTGATCGCGTTCCGCGACGCCGCGCAGTTCGAGGCGTGGCTCGATACGCATGCCGAGATGCGGGCCGGTGTGTGGCTGAAGATCGCGAAGAAGGGATCGGGCGTCGCGTCGCTGACCGGCGAGGAGGCGGTCGATGTCGGCCTGTGCTACGGCTGGATCTCCGGCCAGCGAAAGTCCCACGACGAGAGCTACTACCTTCAGAAGTACGTGCCCCGTCGGCCACGCAGCCGATGGTCACAGGTCAACGTGGCCAGGGTCGAGGAGCTGATCCCGGCAGGGCGGATGCGGCCGCACGGCCTGGTCGAGGTCGAGGCCGCGAAGGCCGACGGCAGGTGGGACGCCGCCTACGTCTCGCAGCGCAACGCCACCATCCCGGCCGACCTGGCCGCCGCTCTGGCAGCGAACCCGCAGGCGGCGCAGGCGTTCGACGCGCTCAGCAAGACCCAGCAGTACGCGGTCATCCTGAAACTCGTCACCGCGCGCACCGCCACGACCCGTACCGCGCAGCTCGACCGGGCCCTGACCGCCCTCGAAGCAGACAGCCTCTAGTGGACCTCGGTCTCCGCGCGTCAGGTGGTGGCCACATTGGCGATGAATCAGGTGCTCTCGATCGGGCAGAACCATCGGCAGCGGCGACCCGGCCGGCCACGACCGGCACCCGGCGAGGCGCGAATTCGGTGGTCCGATCCGGGTGGGCGGGCGAGCATGGTCGGCATGGCGAGGGATCGGGTGTGGTTGCCGCTTCAGGGCGGGCTGCCGCCGGTGGATGCGGTGGCCGGCGCCGTCGTGGAGATCGCCTGTGACGAGTCCGGGTTCTCCGGCACCAATCTGCTCGATCCGGCCACCCCGGTAATCACGCACGCGAGTGTCGACCTGCGCGTCGGCGAGGCGGTCGAGCTGATCGCGGCGCTGCGGTCCGGGTTCCGGTACTCACCGAACGAGTTCAAGTCCGGGCAGTTCCTTCGCAGCCCGAAGGCAGGTGAGGCACTGGAGTGGTTCCTGGCGGCGCTGAGCGGCCGGGCGCACGTCCACCTGGTCGACAAGGAGTACTTCCTCGTCACCAGGATCGTCGACCTGTTCCTGACCGAGCCGTCCTACACGGCCGGCACCCGCCTGAGCCAGGACCACCGTCCGGCCGCCCTCAGCTTGTACCGGGCCGGGCGCTCGGCTGGTCGTGACTGGGGTGTCTTCCTCACGGCCTACGTCGAGCTGGTCCGGATCAAGCGTCGGCACCGGCCGGACAGCCGGGCCTTCGAACGATTCTTCCAGGCGCGGGATGCGCTGGTACGAAACGGGCTCAGCGCGCAGGCCGACGGTGTCCTCGACAGGCTCAGCCGGACCCGCGTGTGGGCTGTCCTGACCAGGCTGAGCGACGACGACCGGTCGATCCCGCCACCGCTGGAGCCGATGCTGCCGGCGCTGGCCGAGACCATCTTGTTCTGGAGCGGCGGACAGCGGCAGGTGCTGGTGATCCACGACGAGCAGAGCGCCCTCACGGCCGGCCGGTTGAGGCGCCTTCAGCAGGTACTGGCCGACGGCGCCGGATCGTCGCCGGCAGGTTCCGACGAGGCTGGGACGTCGCCGGTCCGAGTGTCACCGCTGGCTGGGCTGGTGACAGTCGACTCCCGGGACGATCCGCGGGTTCAGGTCGCCGACCTCCTCGCCGGGGTGGCCCGACGGTTGTCGGGGACCGTCGACGACGGCCCACTCCAGCCGTTCCTCTCCCCGACCTCCCTCTGCGATGCCGAGCGATGACCCACCAAGCCCGGACCATGGGCACGCTGCTTCCGTGCCAAGCAACATTCACGAGGCTGCGTGTGTTATTTCTTGGCGGGCCCTACGGCTTGTCAACCCATTGGACGTTGATGGGGCGCCGGCCGGTGCGCAGGAATTCGTGCCCTGCTTGACGGGCCTGTTCTTCGGTGAGCTCGAAGGGTTCAGCATCTGCGGCGGTGAACCACGGGTCGGAGAATGCGTATTCGGCGTCGGCGGCTGTCTGGCCGGGTGGGGCGCCAGGCGGCACCGGCCCCCAGCTGAGCATGATCTCGTCCTCGCATTCCCATACCAGTGCGGAGTGGTCCCCGTGAAGGGTGATGTGCAGGCTCCGCACCCCGTCTTCGCCGATCAGCGACACGCCGCTGGGCGATACGCGGTCAAGGATGGCGTCGAGGTCGGCAGGGCCGGCCACGGTGGAGCGGGTGTTGTCGATCCAGGCCTGCAAAGGTGCGTTGACCGGCTCGCCGGCGGCGGGGTTGCGCAGCCATTCCGGCGGCGCGGTGAGCTGGTTGCCGGCGAGATCCAGCCGGGTGAGGGCGGTGAGATCGCCCAGAGACTCCGGCAGCACGGTGAGCTGGTTTTCGGTCAGGAACAGTCGGGTGAGGGCGGTCAGGTCACCCAGCGACTCCGGCAGCGCAGTGAGTCGGTTTCCGGTCAGGTCCAGCTCGGTGAGGGCGGTCAGGTTACCCACCCATTGCGGCAGTGCTGACAGCTGGTTGTTGGACAAGTCCAGCCAGATGAGCGCGGCCAGGTCGCAAAGCGACTCCGGCAGCGCCTGCAGCTGGTTGCCAGAAAGGCCCAGCCAGGTGAGAGCGGTCAGGTTACCCAGTGACTCCGGCAGCGCAGTGAGCTGGTTACCGCCGAGGCCGAGGCGGGTGAGGGCGGTCAGGTTACCCAGCCATTCCGGCAGCACAGTGAGCTCGTTGCCGACCAGCAGCAGCTCGGTGAGGGTGGTCAGGTCACCCAGCGACTCCGGCAGTGTTCCCAATGAGAGCCCACTGAGATCCAATGAGGAGGCACCGCTACGGCGTGCCGCCTCGATCCGATCCTCGCTACTGCGCCGTGCCGCCTCGACCTGATTCCGGAATCTATCCACTGCACACCTGGGCCCTGATGTCGTCGCGTGGTCATGATTGCCTGCCTGCACCAATGCTGCGCGATTAGACCACAACCCTTCCGTGGAGCGGGCACCCCGCACGCATCAACCGGACTCCACAGTCTCTTCACGCAGTGACGGTGTTGGCTTGCTACCCGATGGGGCCGTGCTGGGGATGCGGCACGCACCTCCGGGCAGGCCCCTGGCCTGCCGGCGACTGCCAGCCTGAGGGATCGCAGAGGCTCCGGGGTCAAGGGCGGCGCGGCGGTGCGTCGGCCGGCGCGCCCCGGCCGGCTAACGGCCCACCTCATCACGCTGCGTGGCAGGAAAGCTGCCGGAGGCCGGCAGCCTTCGCACAAATGGATGGCGGGTGTCCGTGGGTGTTCCGTCGTAGGCGCCGAGCAGAGGCTAGGCGACAAAGATGCAGAAGGGATGGCCGGCCAAGTCGGCGTACACGCGGAGTGGCTCGTCGGGGTCCTCGATACGGTCGTACAACAGCCGGCCACCGAGGCACAGGACGCGTTCGTGCTGCACCTGCAATTCCTCAACTGACTCCACGGTCAGGTCCAAGTGCAGCTGCTGTGCCACTGGGCCCTCGGGCCAGGTCGCTTCTGGTAGGTGATCCACCTGCTGAAACGCCAGCTGGGAGACGCCGTCGGGAGTCCTCAGTACAAGCCAGTCGCGACCGCGCTCATCAACCTGCCCCGCCTCTGGCGGCTCATCGCCAGGTCGATAGGCCAGGCCCAGCAGGCGCCGATAGAACTCCGCCAGAGACCTGGCGTCAGTGCAGTCGAGCACCACTTGACACAACCTGGGCACGCTTTCCCGGTCGACCACCTCGATCACCTCCGGAAGCCATTCTGGTAGCAGTGCAGAGCTGCTGCACCTGGACGGGGCCACTGTAACGCGCTGATCGCGGCACGTGAGTACACGCCGACGATCGCCTATGTGAGGGCTTCAGGGGCCGGCGGGCGTACCGTGCTCTGGTCCGCAGCGGAACGGCCGGCGCGTGATGGGCACCGCCGCCTGACGCGGTTTTCCCGCAAAAGATGGTGCCCAGTCTGTCGAGAACGCCCTGACGGCTCCGTCTCAGCAGTGGAGTCGGCCACCGTGGTCGTACAGAGAGGGGCCCAGCATGGCGATCCAGCGAATGGACAACGTCCTCATCGTTGTCGACGACCTCGACGCTGTAATCGCGTTCTTCGTCGAGCTTGGCATGGAGCTGGAGGGCAAAGGGCCAATCGAGGGACGTTGGGTCGAGCGTGTCATCGGAATCGACGACGTCCGGCAGGACATAGCGATGCTGCGCACCCCGGACGGCCACGGTCGAATCGAGCTGGCGATGTTCCACACGCCGAAGGCGATCAGCGCCGAGCCGAAAGTCGCCCCAGCGAATACGCTGGGCATTCGTCGCATCATGTTCGCCGTCGACGACATCGAGGACGTCGTCGCCCGCCTGCGTACCCACGGCGCCGAGCTCGTCGGCGAACTGGCGCAGTACGAGGACATCTATCGTCTGTGCTACGTCCGCGGCCCGGAGGGCATCATCGTCGGACTGGCCGAACAGCTCAGCTGAGGTCTGCCGAAGGAACCGTGCAGCGAACCGCTCCCGACCGCCGATGGGCCAAGGCCACCACCTGAGAAGCCCTCGACGGCGGAGCACCTTGGCATTGAGATCGAGCAGGCACTGCGGGCCGTGGGCCGGTTCGCTCGCGGCCCTGATCCGGTTGTGCTCATGTCCGCGGTCAGACAACGACGATCCGGGGTTCGCCGGCGAGCCATCTCTGCCGAGCGCCCTCGACGGCATGTGGGTACACCCGATCGCTGTTGCCAGTCGCGGTGGGCCACGAGGGCTTGGATCGCATGGTCGTGGCTGATCATTGAGCGGTGATGAATCCTGCCACGCTGCCGGCCGACCCCGGTGCGTTCTCGTTGGCCGTACCGCCGCTGTTTGCCGCACTGGCTCCGGCGCGGAGCATCCTCATCGCCGGAGCGGGCGGGGGGTTCGACGTGTACGCCGGCCTGCCCTTGGCGCTCGCCCTGTGGCGCGGCGGCGCACAGGTGCACCTGGCCAGCCTGTCCTTCTCCCAGCTCGAGTTGATCGACCAGGACGTGTGGGTGACTGAGCACGTCGCCGCGGTGCAGCCGGACACCACCAGCCCGGACTGGTACTTCCCCGAACGCACGCTCGCCCGGTGGCTGGCGGCTCAGGAACTGCCGTCGACCGTGTACGCCTTTCCGCCGCTCGGTGTCCAGCCGTTACGGGCGGCGTACCGGTACCTGGTCGAACAACTCGACATCGATGCGGTGGTGCTGGTCGATGGCGGCACCGACGTCCTGCTGCGCGGCGACGAAAGCGATCTCGGCACCCCGGTGGAGGACATCACCAGCCTGGCAGCCGTGGCCGCGCTGGACCTACCGGTCAAGCTGGTGAGCAGTCTCGGCTTCGGCATCGACGCCTACGACGGCGTCAACCACGTCCAGGTGCTGGAGAACCTCGCCGCACTCGACCGCGACGGCGGCTACCTCGGTGCCCTGTCCATCCCCGGTTCCAGCCGGGAAGCGGCGCTGTACCGCGATGCTGTCGCCGACGCCCAGGCCGCCACCCCGGACCGGCCGAGCATCGTCCAGGGACAGATCGCCGCCGCCACCAGCGGCGCTTTCGGAGACGTCCGGTTCACCCGGCGCACCGGCGCCGGAGATCTGTTCATCAACCCGCTGATGGCCGTCTACTTCACCGTCGACCTCGACAAACTCGCCGCCCGATGCCTGTACCTAGACCGCATCGAGAACACCATCGGCAGGCGACAGGTCATCACGCGCATCCAGGCGTTCCGCGACGAACTCCTCAACGCACGCATCCCCCGCGCGTTTCCCCACTGAACGCCCGGACGGGGGCAGATACGTACGTCGAGACCCGTGACGAGGGCAGGTCATCGCCAGCATACGATCATGAAATGTTCGTGGTGATACTGACCTACCTCGCCGATCTCGCCCAGATCGACGATGCGCTTCAGGACCACATCGCCTGGCTGGACCAGCAGTATGCGGACGGGGTGTTCATCGCTTCCGGTCGTCGGGTTCCCCGTGTCGGAGGCGTGATTCTGGCCCGGAACCTCTCAGGAGAAGACCTTGAGCGCAGGCTCGCCTCGGATCCGTTCCGCCAGCGCGGCCTTGCCGAGTATGCGGTGACAGAGTTCGTTCCCTCCCGCACCGCCAAGGGCTTCGCACACCTCTTGCCATAGCCACTAACGGTCGACAAGGGAACGCACTCTTCCCGGCATCTCGGCCTCCAGGTAGGTGGAGAGCACCACCTCACCCGACACGTCGGCGCAGTTCTCGCCGGCCTTAGCGCGCGGCGCCGCCCGGTCGACCTGGGCCCGTCCCGGAGCGCCGGTGACCGATGCGTGGAGCCCCTGTCACCGGGGAGCTGCCAGCCGCCGGGCGGAAGTCCCGCGCCGCGCCGGCCACCATCTCGTCGGGATCACGGCCGAGG
The DNA here is from genome assembly GCF_036902735.1 of Micromonospora lacuserhaii. NCBI lineage: Bacteria > Bacillati > Actinomycetota > Actinomycetes > Micromonosporales > Micromonosporaceae > Micromonospora > Micromonospora lacuserhaii. The sequence continues at coordinate 20,500 of NZ_JBAKHO010000057.1, forward strand.
GCCTGCCGGATGCGCGGCGGGATGACCTCGGATGTTGCCATCGCCAGTCGGACCTGCACCGAACGATCGTCGACGAGGCGTTCCAGATCCGCCTCGTCCAGCTCGACCGCGCGGACCAGCGCGGCACGAACGTCGACCGCGGGGTCCTGGGCGAGCGCCCTGCGTTGCTCGGCGGTGGTCCGCGGGTTGCGGGCGACCCCCTTGCGTACGCGTACGGTGCGATCGGCCATCAGCGCGGTGATCACGTCGGGGTCGTGGGTGTGGGTGGCGAGTCGTTCCCGTACCTCGGGTGAGACGTCGTCGATCAGCCTGGCAGCCAGATCGGGCTCCAGGTCCCGCATCTCCGCGAGGAGGCCACGAAGCTCCTTGTCGGGTGCCTCTGACATCACCCGGCGCACCGACTCGTCGCAAGCCGGGTTGCCGGCGACCGCCCAGCGGACCCACCGGTCGGCGTCCTTGACGAGACGCAGGAGATTGGCGACCGAGGTCGAAGGGTTTCTCGCCACAGCCTCCCGGACCTGACGATCATGGTCCCGGGTCAGCGGTCGCAGTGCCTGGGCGGGTGCCTCGGTCCGGGCTGCGACCGCCTTGCGGACCACGGCCGAAGGGTCGGACGCCAGGTCGAAGAGGGTCATCTGTGGCGTTGCGGGGTCCTGCGCGAGGGCGAGCCGCGCGTCGGCGCTACCACCGATCGCCCGGTGGGCGGTGGTACCTGAACCGCTGTGACGGTCGGGCCCGCCGACGTCCTGCTGCTTCCCCATGGGCGCAATCATGTCACGGGCCGACTGGGGCAGCGCGGGCCCTGACCAGCGCGTTGACGAGGGTCGAAGCCTTACCGCGCGGATGCGCCCTCCGACACTTCCTGATCCGGGCTGCTCCGGACGTCATGGGTATCGATCCACGCCCTGGTCCCAGGTCAGGAAGCGGCGCGCGGGAGGAGCACCGGGTGGGACTCGCGGAGTTGAGCGTCATGGAGCGGCGATTTCATGCGGTGATCGAGGCCGGCCTGGCTGACCGGCTCCCGGCCGTGGCCGGCCCGCTCCACCCCTCGCAAATCATCGTTTACCGGTCAATGCGGGTCTTTCCTGACTACGGTATCTGCGGAGGCGATGCCGGTGACGATGGAAGCAGAGCGCACCCTGCGCGCGGAGGAGCTCACCCGACTGAGTGAGCTCGCCGCCCAGCTCCGGGTGGACGCGATCCGATGCAGCACCAGGGCGGGATCAGGGCATCCGACCTCGAGTCTGTCCGCCGCGGACCTGCTCGCGGTGCTGATCTCCCGGCACCTGCGTTATCAGTGGACGGACCCGCGCGGTAGGACCAACGACCACCTGATCTTCTCCAAGGGCCACGCCTCGCCGCTGTTGTATGCGGTCTTCAAGGCGGTGGGCGCGATCACCGATCAGGAGTTGGTCGAGACCTACCGCCAGTTCGGGTCGCGCCTGCAGGGACACCCCACGCCGGCCCTGCCCTGGGTCGACGTGGCCACCGGGTCGCTCGGTCAGGGGCTGCCCGTCGGGGTCGGGATCGCGCTCGCCGGCCGGTACCTCGACCACCTGCCGTTCCACGTGTGGGCGCTGTGCGGCGACAGCGAGATGGCCGAGGGCTCCATCTGGGAGGCGCTGGACAAGGCCGGCCACTACGGGCTGCGCAACCTCACCGCGATCGTCGACATCAACCGGTTCGGGCAGCGGGGTCCGACCGAGTTGGAATGGGACCTGGACACCTACCGGCGCCGGGTCGAGGCGTTCGGCTGCCAGGCGCTCGTCATCGACGGCCACGACCTGGCCGCGATTGACGAGGCGTTCGGCCGGGCGCGGCAGGCGACTGGGCCGACCGTGGTGCTCGCCCGGACGGTCAAGGGCAAGGGGGTGCCGGAGGTCGAGAACCAGCCCGGGTGGCACGGCAAGCCGCTGAAACCCGACATGGCCGAGCGGGCCGTGGAGGCTCTCGGCGGGGTACGCCGGATCCGCGTCACCGGGCCGCAACCCGAGTCCGCCCCGCCCGCCGGCGCCCCCGCTGGCGCCCCCGCCGGCGAGCCGCCCACGCTGCCGCGGTACGACAAGGGGGCGAAGGTGGCCACGCGGAACGCGTACGGTGACGCCCTGCGTGCGCTGGGCTCGCGGCCGGACGTGGTCGCCCTGGACGGCGAGGTCAGCGACTCCACCCGGTCCGACAAGTTCGGGGAGGCGTATCCCGACCGGTTCTTCGAGATGTTCATCTCCGAACAGCAACTGGTCGCCGCCGCGGTCGGGCTGCAGATACGCGGCTATCGGCCCTTCGCCGCGACCTTCGCGGCGTTCTTCTCCCGCGCCTACGACTTCGTACGGATGGCCGGCATCTCCCGGGCCAACATCGCCCTGTCCGGGTCGCACTCCGGAGTGGAGATCGGGGCGGACGGTCCCTCGCAGATGGGGCTGGAGGACCTGGCAGCCATGCGCGCCGTGCAGGGGTCGACGGTGTTGTATCCCAGCGACGCCGTGTCCTGCGCGGCCCTCGTCGCGCAGATGGTCGACCGCAAGGGCGTCAACTACCTGCGCACCACCCGAGGCAAGTACCCGGTGCTCTACGACAACGAGGACGCCTTTCCGGTCGGCGGCAGCAAACTGCTCCGCGGCGGCGGCGATGACGACGACGTCGCGCTGATCGGCGCCGGGGTGACGGTGCACAACTGCCTCGCCGCCGCCGACGAGCTGGCGCGCGAGGGGATCAAGGCCCGGGTCATCGACCTGTATTCGGTCAAGCCGCTGGACCGGGACCGGTTGCTCGACGCCGTCCGGGCCACCGGCGGTCGGCTGCTGGTGGTCGAGGATCACTACCCGGAGGGTGGCGTGGGGTCGGCGGTCCTCGAGTTCCTGGCCGACCTCGCCGAACCGGTGCGGGTGAAGCACCTGGCGGTACGAGGCCTCCCCACCTCCGGTACCCCGACCCAGCTGATGGACCAGGCCGGGATCGGGGTGAGCGCCATCGTCGCGGCGGCACGCGCCGCGGAGGCACCCGGCCACTGACGCGGCGGGCGCCGTTTCACCCTTGGACGCGCGGGTAGACGCAGCATTCGCGGCAGGAGGGGGTTCGAGGTGCAGTACGCGGAGTTCATCCAGTCGGTGGCCACGCGACCGAAGATGTCACCGACCCTGGCCGAGCCGATCACCCGTGCCACGCTCGCGACGTTGGCGGAGCGGCTCAGCGGCGGCCAGGCACGGGATCTCGCCGTGCAGCTCCCCGAGGAGTTGCGGGGAGACCTACGCAAGCCCGACGAGGAGGCCGAGCCGTTCGAGCTTCCCGAGTTCTTCGAGCGGGTGCAGCAACGCGCCGCGGTGGAGTTCCAGACGGCGACCGACGGGGTGCGCGCAGTGCTGGACACGCTGCGCGACGCGGTCAGCGCGAAGGAGTACGAGGACTCCATTGCCCAGTTGCCGAAGGAGTTCTGGCAGCTGACAGGGCCGGCGGCCACCCGGCTCGAACCCCGCCGGATTGGCACGTAGGCCCGGCCACGTCACGCCCGCGGACTCCGGGGGGGGTTCGCGGTCGCTGCGCAGCCCCTTCCAGGAGGGGCGCGAAGCCATCTGCTCGGTCAGTTGACGATGGCGAGGAGTAAGCCATTTCCAACCTGATGGCGCAGGTCAGTGGCGTGGTGAAGGTCGGTAGCCGGGTCAGGCGAGGCTCCCGGTAAGACAAGCAATCGACCAAGAAAGATGCCCCTACCGGGAGCCCCGTTGCTGTCTTACCCGCCTCGGTCCCGCTGTCCAACCGATCGCTGAACCACCTCGCCGACCTGATCCGCACCCACCGCCACCAGCGACGATCCCGCTGGCGCCGACTCGACCCCGGCCGGCAGGCCCTGCTCGCCCTGGCTCACCTGCGCAACGGCGACACCCTCACCCGCTTGGCCGCCGGATTCCAGGTCGGGGTTGCCACCGCCTGGCGCCAGATCCGCGACGCGATCACCTTGCTCGCCGCGACCGCCAACGACCTGCACCCGGCGATGACCAGGATCCGGCTGCTGGCCTACGTCATCCTCGACGGCACGCTGATCCCGATCGACCGCGTGCACGATCAGAAGCCGTACTACTCCGGAAAGCACCGACGGCACGGGATGAACGTGTAGGTAATCGCGGATGCGGCCGGACGCCTCGTCTGGGCGTCGGCGGCACTTCCCGGCTCGGCGCACGACCTGACTGCTGCGCGAACCCACGGCATAATCGCCGCGTTGACCAACGCTGACCTGATGACCTTCGCGGACAAGGCGTATCAAGGCGCCGGCGGTTCCGTGCGTACTCCGTTCGAGCGGCACCGCTACCGGCGGAAGCTGTCGCGCCGGCAGGAGGCCGTGAACAAGGCCCACGCCCGGATCCGCTGCCGCGGCGAACGCGCCGTCGCCACCCCAAGAGCTGGAGGATCCTGACCAAGCTGCGCTGCAGCCCCTCCCGGACGACCGCAATGGTGCAGGCCATCCTCGTTCTCCACTACGTCGCAAACCCGACCCACCAAGGAGGAAAAGCGCTCAGCCAATGCCGACCGACCCTAGTGATGAGTTGTCGCGCCCGCACCCGTCACACCTACGACGGGACACGACGAGACGGAAGGATGACGTGATGAGTGCGGACACGCGGCTGGAGGAGCTGGGCGTGAGCGGTCTGGGCGAGAGCGGGCTGGGCGGGAGCGGTCTGGGCGAGGTCGACGAGCCGGCGTTCTCGGGGCTGGCGGAGCGGCACCGGCGGGAGCTGCACGTGCACTGCTACCGGATGCTCGGGTCGTTCGAGGACGCCGAGGACACCGTGCAGGAGACGTTCCTCCGTGCCTGGCGGCGGCGGGAGACCTTCGAGGGGCGGTCGACGTTCCGGGCCTGGCTGTACCGGATCGCCACCAACGCCTGCCTGGACCTGCTCGCCAAGCGCCGCCCGGAGCCCGCGACCGGCGGCGAGGTGCTGTGGCTGCAGCCATACCCGGACCGGCTGCTCGACGAGCTGCCCGCGGGCGACGCGGACGAGCCGGAGGCCGTCGCCGTCGCCCGGGAGACCATCGAGCTGGCGTACCTGGTCGCGGTCCAGCACCTCGCGCCGCGCCCGCGGGCCGTGCTCATCCTGCGCGACGTGCTCGGCTGGCCGGCGAAGGACGTCGCGGAGCTCCTCGGGGACTCCGTCAACTCCGTGAACAGCGCGCTGCAGCGGGCCCGCGCCGGCATGCGGGAGCACCTGCCCGCCGAACGGCAGGACTGGACCGGCGACGAGGAGGACGCCGGGGCGCGCGAGCTGGTGCGCCGCTTCACCGACGCGAGCGTGGCCAAGGACATCAACGGGCTCGCCGCCCTGCTGCGGGACGACGTCCGCTGCTCGATGCCGCCCACGCCGGGCCTGTGCGTCGGCCGCGACACGGTGGTGAACGACTGGGTCGAGGACGGCTTCGAGGACCTGGGGCACCTGCGCTACGTCCTCACGTCCGTGAACCGACAGCCCGCCGTCGCCTTCTACCTCTGGCGGGAGCAGGAGGGCGCGTACCTGCCGCTGACGATCGACGTCCTGCGCATCACCGGCGGCGCGATCGCCGAGATCGTCATCTTCCACGCCGACCGGTTCCCGCGGCTCGGGCTGCCGGAGCGCCTGCCGGCCGACGGCACGGAGTAGTCCCGGTGTGGACGCTCGCGCTGCGCGGAGGCGCGCGTGTCGCGGTGGTCGCGGCGGAGTGGTGCGACGCGTTCGGCGTCGTCACCCGCGGGCGGGTGCAGCTGGAGCTGCGCGACGGCGAGCCCGGGCCGGTCCTCGGACGCGACGCCGGGTTCTGGCTCGGCGGCACCGGCGTCCGCGCCCTGCGGAACCCCGGCCGTCGCACGGCGAGGGTGCGCATCGTCACCCCCAGGGCCAGGACCGTCACATGCCAGTCAACACACCCCCGTACGCCAGTTACCGAATGATGGAGGAACGACATGAACAGCATGAATGACACCGGGGTCGTCGCAGGCCCGGCATCGGGCCAGACCAGCCACACCCACCGACTCCGCGGGCTCGCCGGCACCGGCTTCATTGCCACGCTCGCAGCGATGGTGGCCACCACCCTCGCCGCTGCGCTTGCCCAGGCCGTTGGCGTCGACTTCGAAGTCCCCGAGGGTGGCGAGACGATCCCGTTGTCCGGGTTCGCCGTGGTGACCGGCTTCTTCTCGGTCGTGGGCATCGTCATTGCCGTCGCTCTTCTTCGTTGGAGCGCTCGCCCCGCCGAGCGATTCGTGTGGACGGCAGTGTCGCTGACCGCGATCTCGTTGATCCCGCCCCTCCTCTCCGGGGCAAACACCGCCACCACCACCGCCCTCCTCGGGCTACACCTCGTCCCTGCGACGGTGATGATCCCCACCCTGGCGCGGAGCCTCCGCAACCGGACCGATTGACGATCCCGCAACAGGACAACGCGCGGCGCAAGGGCGTGCGCGAGCGCACTAACGTGGCCTCCGGTGCTGCCACAACTCCATTCCGGGATCCTTTTCCTGGTCAATGCGAAAGCTGAGTCGCGTGCGAAGAAGCACAGGGCACCTTGCGAGATGAAGACCAAACGCCATCCGCTTCAGTTGGGGCGTACCGGGTACCCCGGTCGCGTTCACAATGGCCGACCCCGCCATCGCGTACCTCCCCTGTGGATTCGCCTCCTGCGCGGCGGCTTGAGCCGGGATCTGACCCTCTCTCGGGTCGACGTCAGGCTCAAGCCGCGCCAGGACGCGCTCGCAGCCGAGCCCTGACACCTACGCCTGCGGGACGTAGCCGGCGGGGCAGGGAGCGCTGTCTGTGACGTGGGAGGTTGAAAAGGGCTCAGTATTCGACGCTGGGGCGTAGTCACTCAGTCAGTCACCCAGGTACGACAAAGGGGCCGTCTCGATCTTCCGAGATGGCCCCTCACCTGCGTCGGGACGGCCGGATTCGAACCGACGACCCCTTGACCCCCAGGCAACGATTCCGCTTCGTTGAGCTGGCGTTGCTGAGCCTCTGACCTGCGCGAGGGGTGCACCGACGTCCGTGGTTGTGCGGCCGTGTTCGCACCCGTAGTCACTCAGTTAGACACTCACCTTGACGCCGCCAGCCTGGCAGCCATCGCGATGCTCCTGTGGATGTGAGGCTCCGCTGGTCGTCTCACCAGCGGAGTTCGACCCCTTCGTCCCGAACGCGGTTACGGGACATCGTTCGACGACATCCGATGTCGTCTTGCACTGCGGAGCATGGCCCCTCTGCCGCCTTGTGTGGTCTGGTCTCGGCCGTCGCTGGTCGTCTCGCTGCCTCCTCGCTGCCTCTCCCTCTGGTTCTCGACTGGCCGGACCGAGCACGTTTACGCCTAGGCCGATCTGGTACTCGCAACTTGACTGCACCTGATCAGGGCGGCGGGCACAGTCAACGTGCGGATATCGGCCGTCGCCCGCAGGCCAGCATCGGCAGAAACGACCACCCAACCCAGTAGGGAAGGAACCCACCATGAATGGCCGACCGAACATCGTCCTCGTCCACGGTGCATGGGCCGACGGCTCCTGCTGGAGCGGCGTTATCGAGCGCCTACAGGCCGATGGCTACCAGGTGACGGCCCCGCAGTTCCCCTTGACCTCGACGGCCGATGATGTCGCCCGGTTACGCCAAGTCCTGAACTTGCAGGACGGCCCGACGATCGTGGTCGGGCACTCCTACGGCGGCCAGATCATGACCGCCCTCGGGACTGACGCGCCGAACGTGGCCGGGCTGGTGTACATCGCGGCCTTCGGGCTCGACAACGGGGAGTCGCTCGCCGCCTTGCTGTCGCAGGGACCCACACCGCCGGCGCTGTCGCACCTGGTCACCGACAAGCAGGGCTTCATGTGGCAGCCGCAGGACGACTTCGTCCAGCACTTCGCGGCCGACGTCGACCCGGTCCGGGCTAAGGTGATGCACTCCGTACAGCAGCCAATTGCCGGCTCAGCTTTCAACGACGCGATGGGCGTCCCGGCCTGGAAATCGCTGCCGTCCTGGTACCTGGTCGCCACGCAGGACCAGGCGATCCCGCCGGACGCGCAGCGTATGTTCGCCAGCCGCATGGGCGCGACCACCATCGAAGTCCCTGCCAGCCACGTCCCGATGGTTTCTCACCCCGACGAAGCGGCACAGCTCATCAAGGCGGCAGCCGAAACCCGGACCGCAATGCCGGCGGGTCATGCAGGCAGATGACAAAAGCCACAAGCAGCGGTGGAGGCCCGCCGTGTGGCCGCATACCGATCGTTGGCACTGCTGCTGCCAGTTCCTAGTAGTTCGCGGCGGGCCACCAGCACCGGAGGTGCGGCATGGACGAGGATGCGCGCGAGCAAGGGCTGCTCACCGCCCTAACCACGGAGCATTTCGTGCTCCAGACCTCCCGCAGCGCCACGATCACCGAGTCCGTTGGGCGCGCGACCGTGTTCCTGTCACTGCTCTCCGCCTCGCTGATCGGGCTCGGCTTCGTCTCCAGCAGCGGCCACCTGATCAAGCCGTACCTCGGCGCGGTGCTGCCGACCCTGGTGATCACTGGTCTGCTCACCTTCGGCCGGCTAGTTCAAAACATGGTGGAGAACTCGCTGAACCTCAAGCGCATCCAGCGCATCCGCGCCTACTACCACCGCCAGCTCGCCGGTGAGCACGACTTCTTCGCCGACGCGGTCACCGGCAGGGGCGACGTGCAGGCAATCTCGGCGGCGGTGGGCAGCAGGCCGGCTCGCTGGCAACTGCTGCTGACCACGGCAGCGATGGTGGGCGCGGTCAACGCACTGCTGATCGGCCTGGGCGCCGCCCTGCTGACCGGGGTGCTGGGCGGATCCCCCGCGCTGGCGATCGCGCTCGGTGTGGCGGTGGCACTGGTCGCCTTCGCCGCACAGCTCGCGTACATCAAACGGGCCTCGATCTGGCTGACCGGCTGACCGCCGGTGGGCCGAGCACGCCGCTAAAGCTGCGCAGCCTTGGACGCTATCTACAGCCGTTGGTCCTTGGTGGTCTACCCCTAACGGCCTGGATCTGGTTCTCGTCGACGACGAGCGGAGTTTGCTTCGACCCCTCGATTGTAAGTTCTGAGCGCTCCGTCCGGCGGTGTCCACCGAAGTCCGCTACCTCGGGCACTCGTGTGTGGGCCGCCGTCTCCAGCTGTCGTAATGCCGGCTCGTTGCTGTCGGCGTTGCTGTCACCGACCTTGAGACGACTCACGGCCTGAATCCTCGTATGCTTGCTGCCACTCCACACACGGGGGGCTCAACGTGGACTGGGTGAACGTCGACCGCGTCGCTGTTCTGGTGGCCGTCGCCGCCGTCATCGTGTCCGTGATCTACGGACGTCGGCAGGCGGGGATCGCTCGGGAGGCCAAGGACGAGGCGCGCCGGTCCGCTGACGCTGCCGAGCAGCAGGTGACTATCGCCGAGGCAGCGAAGGATGAGGCGCGCCGGGCGGCCGACGCAGCTGCTGAAGTGGCAAGGATTGAGGTACGGCGGGACCACCTAGCCGGGGCGACAAAGGACGTTGAGCTGCTACGGGTGGAGTCGCGCCGACACCCGACCATGCCGTTCCGCCAGCTGGTTGCACTGTTCCGCAACAACGGACAGCGGACGTACGACTACGCGATCGACGTTGAGTATCAGGGCGGCGGGGTGAGCACCTTACGGATCGACAAGGTGCATGCCGGCGAGACGGTCCCGGTGTTTCTGGGCCAAGCAGGTATCGGGTACGCGCGGCTAATCGGCCGGTTCGACGGGGAGTGTTCCTGTGGCCAGCCGGACGGCGAGTCGCATTGGCGCCAAGTGTGGCGAGTTCCCGAGCCGGCGACGCTGGAGGATGAGCCCCCGAGCATCCACTAGCCACAGTCGGCAAGGCAGTAAGTCCGCCGTGCCGGCGCGGGGCAGGCCCGCGACGGTTGCAAGCCCCTCGCTCCGCTAAATCATGAGAGACACGTTGACTGAAATCCGGCGTACAGGTCGACTCGTCCGTCGCCCACCAGGTCAACCGCCGTTACCTGGGGGCTGACCTCCTGATTCTCCGGGTGGCGCTGGTCGTCATCGGTCAATGTCGGTTGGCCTTTGACGGCCCGGTCACGGCCCAGACGGCCCAGCGACGGCCCGGAGCTGTCATCGCCGGTATGTCACAGGCATGTCACTCCCACAGGTCGGCGTCCTCGTTGCCGGACGGGTCCGTCTCGCCCAGAGACTCATGGAGCCCTCCGATCTCGCGACCTGTCGGGTTGCACTTCGCGTCCGTTTCGATCAGGTGCCAGCCGGGGTCACTCTCGCGCGCGTCCGGGTCCCCGCCCTCGTCGAGGACGCCAACTGCGGCGACGATGGCCTCGTACGCTCCAGCTCGCGCGACCAGCAGCACATCGTGGGGGTCCGCGCCTCTGTCAATCAGCCGTTGGGCGGCCGCCACGTCGCCCAGAGCGCTGGCATCCATCCAGGGAGATATCGCCTCCCGCCACAGGGCGCGCAGAACCATGAACCGAGCCAGCTGCGGAATGTTCTCGCTTATCTCCGATCTGGCCCATCCCTCCGGGTCTTGGGCTCCAAGCTCCTTGAACCTCTTTGCGAGCGATACAGCAGAGTCGCGGACATCCGGCGGCAAAGTCGCCAGCCACTCACCCCAGGTAGGCCAGGAAAACACCATGTGATCATGCCCTCGCCTCGTCCGCTAGCCAACCCCCAGCTCGCGGTGTGGCATCTCTAGATGCCACGGAACATGACGCCCACGGAAGATGACGTGCCGGAAACAGACCTCTTCGGTGTGAAGGAACCACTAGCCGTCGATGAGCTGGGCGAGCAGGCATGGGGAGCTGCCGGAACAGTCCGTCATCGTCCGTGGGTGTTCGGCATCGTCCGCCTCGGTTGTCACTCAGTTGGTCACTCAGAAGAACGTCGGATCTTGCGCATAAGCATGGCCCAGACTCCGTAACCAGAGCCGATGTTCCCCGTGATCGCGCCAGCGGCAGAGCCCATGAAGAGGGCGTTGGCGCAGTCAGGGCAGACCTCGCGGCCGGTAACTGTCTCTTGGAACGGCTCTTTCACCCGTCGTCCGCAGTCCGGACACTCACGGCTTGATAGGCCCATTGGTCGCTCCCCGATCGGTTGTCGAGCAGGGTATACGGCTGTCGCCAACGAGTCTGTCGTCAAGAGGGCCTTGACGTATGCAGGCTGCGAGGGCTGCGCGATGAGGCCGGGGTGGGGATGCGGCGCGAGCATCACGGGCAGGCCCCCGCCTGCCGGCAACGCCGGCCCGAGGGGTCGCAGAGGCTCCGAGGTCAAGGGCGGCCCGCAGGGCCGTCGCGCAGCGACGCGAAGCGCCCTTGAGGTCGGAGGGGCGGCCCCGCATCCTTCGCGCCGCATCCCCACCACGGCCGGCGGTGACTCGCCCTACGGCGCGGCGGTGCGACGGCCGCCGCGCGGCCGGCTGCCGGCCTACGAACCTGAACCACTCTCGGCGCTACCGTCTGCGGCGGCCCCGGGCTTCCCGCTCTCCGCGCCAGCCGACGGGCGTTCTGCGTGGCCGGCGTGGAGCGACAGCGGAGCGTCGGACGCGCGCCCAGGCGGCGGCGCGTGCGGCCCGTCTCGGGCCGCCTTGAAGACGTACAGAAACTTTGCACAACATCGCCGGCAGTCCGCTGTCCGGTCTCGGGACCTGCGTGACACATCGGTATCAGGACCTGGGTGACACTCCGCCGAGTGTTGGTGGAGATGAGCGTGATGGAACAGCGGTATCGAGCCGTCCAAGACGTGCTTGCCGGATCCACGGTCACTGACGTCGCCGAACGATTTGGGTCTCCCGCCAGGCCGTGCATCGCTGGCTGGCCTGGTATGAGCAGGAGGGTCTAGAAGGGCTGGCCGATCGGTCCAGCCGGCCGCATTCCTCGCCCAGTCAGACCCTGCCGGAGGTCGAGGCATTGATCTGTGAGCTGCGCCGGAACCATCCCCGCTGGGGTGCCCGTCGTCTGGTCTTCGAGCTGGGCCGCCGGGACTGCCCTGGCCCTATCCCGTCGCGGATCACGGTGCATCGGGTGCTGATCCGACACGGGCTGATCAACCCGACGCCCCGCCGCCGTCGTCGAGAGGACTACAAGCGGTGGGAACGCAGTCGGCCGATGGAGCTGTGGCAGCTGGACATCGTCGGCGGCATCCGCCTCGCCGATGGCGGTGAGGCGAAGGTCGTCACCGGCGTCGACGACCACTCCCGGTTCTGCGTCATCGCCGCCGTGGTCCGCCGGGCCACCGGCCGGGCCGTGTGTCTCGCTTTCGCCGACGCTTTGCAGCGGTTCGGGATCCCCGAGGAAGTCCTGACGGACAACGGCAAGCAGTTCACCGGCCGGTTCAACCAGCCACGCCCGGCCGAGGTGATGTTCGAACGCATCTGCCGGGAGAACGGCATCGCGGCCCGCAACACCAAACCCCGCACCCCGACCACCACCGGCAAGGTCGAACGGTTCCACCAGACCCTGCAACGCGAACTCCTCGACGACGTCGAGGTCTGGGCCAGCCCGGAAGAGGCCCAGGCCGCCATCGTGTCAACGCCGCCTGAATCCTGACCATCGTGTTCCGGCTGAACTTTGACCACCCCGGTCTTGT